>JANNVF010000158.1:0-10487 GCA_031414315.1 Hyphomonadaceae bacterium
GCCCGCCGATCGCCGCCCGATCCGCCAGCGACGCAATGGGGTGAAACCGGCGGATGGCAAAGCCGCAGGCGAGCCAGCAGGCGGTCATGATCAGGGGCGCCTCGATCACCACCGCCCAGAACGGTCCGACGCGCGGCGCCACCACGAGGCCGCGCATCGCGCCCAGCGCAAAGGCCGCGGCGAACGATAGTACGAAATACACGAGCGCCGTCTTGAGGATGCGCACTGGCGCCTTTCCGGCCGGCCTCAGCCCAGCTTGGCGGCCTTCAGCGTCTGGTAGGCGCGGATCACCTTGTGCAGGTGCGCCTCAGCGGTGCGGTCGCCGCCGTTGGAGTCCGGGTGGTAGCGCTTGACCAGTTCGGCGTAGCGCGCACGCACGGCCTCCCCGTCCGCCCGCTCGTCAAGGTGCAGCACTTCGAGCGCGGCGAGTTGCAGGCGGCCGAGGTGGCGGTGCCGTGGCTCCTGCTTTTCAGGCTCCGAGCCCAGGATGTTCAGCGGGTCCGACCGCTTGCCCTTGAGGCCCTTGGTGGCGGCCGACAGCCGGTCCCCGCGCGCGGCGCGGAACGTCCAGGTGGGGCGGTGACCCGAGCGCTCGGCGGACTCGTAGTCCTTCAGTTCGGTGTCGCTCATGCCGTCGAAATAGTTCCAGCGGCGGTTGTACTCGCCGACGTGCGTCGCACAGAACCACCAGTACTCGTTTTCCCGCCCGCGCGCCTTGGGCGCACGGTGGGCGCCGGCATGCTTGCAACCGATCTGGTCGCAAGGCCGGTCTGTCTCTGCGCGCTCTTTCGCCGCCGGCTTGGCCTTCCCGGCCTTGTTGACCCGGATATCGACGAACTTGGGCTTGTAGTTGAAGGTATCGACCATGTGGATTGGAGTATGTGCGTGACCGCGACTGCGAACAAGGAATTGACAGGCAGGAAAGAGCGTATCCGCGCTTCGTTGACGAGTAGTTTCGCCCCGATCGCCCTGGAGGTGATCGACGAGAGCGATCGCCACGCCGGCCACGCAGGCGCCGCGCCGGAGGGCGAGACGCACTTCAACGTCAAGATAGTGTCTGCCGCCTTCGCCGGCCAGAGCCGGGTGGCGCGGCACCGCGCGATCACGGCGGCCCTCGCCGACGAGTTCGCCAGCGGCCTGCACGCCCTGTCGATCGACGCGCAGGCTCCGTGAAGCCCGACTAGGGCTTCACGAACCGCAGCGTCATGCGGTCGCTTTCGCCGATGGCGTCATATTTGGTGTGATCGAACGCCGGGTTGTCGGGCTGGCCGCGCGGCGCTGACTGGCGCACCGGCGGCAGCGTCCACACGCCGAACGGGTGATCCTTGGTGTCGGCGGGATTGGCGTTGATCTCGGACCGGGCGTCGAGGCGGAAGCCCGCCTTCTCGGCGGCGGCGATGACGAACGCTTCGGTGACATAGCCGTTTTCCGCCTTCGGATCCTGCGCGCCGGCCGGCGCGCGGTGTTCCTCCACGGCGAAATAGCCGCCCGGCTTCAACACGGCGAAGGCTTGCCCGAACACCCGGTCCAGCGTGCCCGCCGCCATCCAGTTGTGGACGTTGCGCGCGGTCAGCACGAGATCGGCGGAGGCCGGCGCGCCGAGTGGTCCCGAGACGGCGCCGAAATTCACCAGCGTCACATCGCCAAACACGTCCTTCTTGGCCGCAAGCCGCGCCGCGAACGTCGCGCGACCGTTGCGGGCCGCTTCCGACAGGGCCGGGTTTTCGAGATCAGCGGCGGTGACGATGTACTTGCCCCCCGTGGCTTTGGCGTAGGGCGCGAGGATTTCGGTCCACCAGCCGGCGCCGGGCTGGAGTTCGATGACGGCGGCGCCGGGCTTCAAGCCCCAGAACACGAGACTCTCGGCAGGATGGCGGGCGCCATCGCGGGCGCGGTTGGCCGGCGCGCGCCAGTCCCCGGCGACGGCGGCGACCAGCGCGGCGTCCGGCTGGGCGACGGCGGTGGTCGCCGTTTCGGTGGTGGTGGCGCAGGCCGACAGCGCCAGCGCGGCGACGGCTGCGACGAGTGTCCGGAGCATGGGCGTTTCCTTGTTTCGGTGAGTTTGGACGCCGCCTTAGCAGGCGCCCATGGCCGGCGGAAGTCACAGTCCTGGCGCCACCGCGTAGCGCCGGCTTCCGGCCGGCAGCGGCGCAGGTCCTGTCAGAATGGGCGTAGCTGCCGTCTGGAAGCCGGCGCTACCGAGCTGGCTGCTCGCCGGGTCTTGAAGCCCCGGAACACGCCCCTATCTCCCTGTCACGGATCGCTCATTCGAGGATCCGTCGGATTTCGGAAGCGCCTCATGGGCTTTCGGCGTCCCCCGGCCGCCTCCCCCGGATCTGGGAGTGCGCAACGTGTCGCTTGGAAAGGACATGCTTATGCAAACCCGCGATCTCTCCCCGCTTTACCGCACCCTCGTCGGCTTCGACCGCATCAACACGCTGATCGACAGCGCCATGCGCCTCGACGCCGCGCCCGGCTATCCGCCGTTCAACGTCGAACAGACCGGCGATGACGGCTTCCGCATCGAGCTTGCCGTGGCGGGCTTCGCGCAGGACGAACTCAACATCGAGTTCAAGGACAACACGCTCGTCGTCACCGGCCGCAAGACGCCGGTGGAAGAAGCGCGCCGGTTCCTGCACCGCGGCATCGCCGAGCGCAGCTTCGAGCGCCGCTTCGGTCTCGCCGACTACGTCCGCGTGGACACCGCGCGGCTGGAAAACGGCGTGCTGATCGTCGATCTCGTCCGCGAACTGCCCGAGGCGCTGAAGCCCCGGACCATCGCGATCGATGGCGGCAAGACCGCTGCGAGGAAGCCCAAGACCATCGATGCCGCCGACGCCGCGTAAGCGCGCTGGCTCAGACCTTCCCTTCCATTCCCCCCAATGACTTTTCCGGCGCGTCCACCAGGACGCGCCGGTTTTCTTTGTCTACGGCGCCGCAGGAGCCCTGCGCGCCAGCCAGTCCCGGGTCTTGCCGCTCTCCGCGAGCAGCCAGTCCCTGAACCGCCGCACGGGCGGACGGATGAACGTCTCGGCGCGAAAGCGCGCCTGATAGGCGTGATCTGTCCACGCGCCGGTGGTCATCGGAAATGGCAGCGACAACCTTCCATCGTCGACGACATCCGAAATCAGCGCGAGCCCGCCGATCATCAGGCCGGCGTTCGACAGCACCGCCTCAAGCGCCGGCGCCAGACGCTGGAAGCGGATGCCCCGGTTCGGTGCGGTGCGCCGGAAGCCGTGCGCCTCGATCCAGTCCGGCCAGCCGATCGCCACATGGTCGTTCCGGTACAAATCCAGATGCAGCAGCGGAAATCCTTCCAGCCGTTCCGCCGCCGGGACCTTGGCGATGCGCGCGACGTTTTCCGGCGAACCGAGCGGCAGCAGATAGTCGCGGAACAGGATGTCGGCGCGGTTGTCGTCGCGCCGCGCGGTGAAGCTGATTTCGCAATCGGCCTGGCCGAGACGCATCGGCGCATCGCCCTCGCCGTTGATGCAGAACCTTATGTTTGGATGCGCCGCCCTGAAGCCTGCGAGACGCGGCTTCAGCCAGAGGTTGGCGAAATCGGAAATGGCGGCGACGTGGATTTCGGTGGTGCGCTGCAGATCGAGCAGGTTGGCGGCGGCGTCCAGATCGCGGAACGCCGCGCGCAGGTGCGCCATTGCGCCCGCCAGCTCCGGCGTCGGGCCCACGCCCGAACGACCGCGCACCAACAGATCGACGCCGAGATAGTCCTCCAGCGTCTTGATCCGCTGGCCGACCGCCGCCGGCGTGATCGACAGGATCTCGGCGGCCTTCTTCAGCGATCCCGTGCGCACCGCGAGTTCAACGGCCTGGAAGGACTTGAGGTGGGACGAGACGACCATGCCTTTCACTAAAGTTTTTCTTTAGTTTTGCAAAGATCCTTTAGCTTGCGGCCCGCCCGCGACGAGCGCTTTCTGAAGGCGACCTCAAGCGGAAAGCAACCATGGCCGAACTCAAGCGCTTCCTCATCGAACGAGACATTCCCGGCATCGGCGGCATGTCGATCGTGGAGCTGTGCGGGGCCGCACGCGCCTCCAACCAGGCGATCGAGAAGATTGGCGGCGCCATCCAGTGGCAGCACAGCTATGTCACTGGCGACAAGGCGTTCTGCATCTACCTCGCCGCGAGCGAGGCCGTGATCCGCACCCACGCCGAACTCAGCGGCATCCCCGTAACGCGCATTACCGAAGTCACCCAGATCATCGACCCGATGACCGCGAACAACTGATCGAACGGAGAAGTACCATGGCGCAGCTCAACGAAGACAAGCTGAACACGTTCGTCGGCAAGATGCTGGGCGACCTCGGCGGCGCCTTCAGCGTGCCGACGGTGCGTCTCGGCATGCGGCTCGGCCTGTTCGGCGCGCTGCACGAAGGCGGGCCGGCGACATCGGCAGACCTCGCGAAACGCGCGGGCGGCCTCACCGAACGCTACGTCCGGGAATGGGCTCTGGCGCAGGCGGCCAACGGCTACATCGACTACGACAGCGCCACCGCCACGTTCAGCATCTCCCCCGAGCAGGCGATGGTGTTCGCCGTGAAGGACAGCCCGGTCTATCTCGCTGGCGCATTCGAACTCGCCGCCGCGATGATCGAAGGGGAGCCGAAAGTCGAACATTCGTTCCGCACCGGCGCCGGCGTGCGCTGGGGCGACTCGGCGGGATGCCTGTTCTGCGCGACGGGCGCGTTCTTCCGGCCGGGCTACGTCAACAACCTCATGCAGAGCTGGCTGCCGGCGCTCGATGGCGTGGAAGCCAAACTCAAGTCCGGCGCCAAAGTCGCCGACATCGGCTGCGGCGTGGGCTTCTCCACCGTGATGATGGCGCAGGCGTTCCCCGAAACCCGGTTCGTCGGCTACGATTTCCACGCCCCGTCCATCGAGGAAGCGCGCAAGCACGCCAAGACCCATGGCGTCGATGGCCGCGTGACGTTCGAGGCGCTCGCCGCCAAGGACATCAAGGACACCGACTTCGATCTCGTCACCTTCTTCGACTGCCTGCACGACATGGGCGATCCGCGCGGCTGCGCCACGCACATCAAGCGCATCCTCAAGCCGGACGGCACGTGGATGATTGTCGAGCCGATCGCCGGCGACAAACCGCAGGACAACATGAACGCCGTCGGCCGCCTCTACTACAACGCCTCGACGATGATCTGCGTACCCACATCGCTCGATCAGGAAGTCGGCGAAGGGCTGGGCGCGCAGGCCGGCGAAGCGAAACTCACCGAGGTCATTCGCGCCGGCGGCTTCACCCGCGTGCGCCGGGCGACGGAAGGCCCCTTCAACATGGTGCTTGAGGCGCGCTCCTGACGCGCGCCGCGCGCGCTCACTGCGCGATAGCCCGCGCTGGCAGAAAGCGGCTGTTGCGCAGCAGGCCCGCCGAGATGAGCGAGATCAGCAGCCCGACCGGGAAGATTTCGATGAAGGTGAACGGCAGCCGGATCAGCGGGTTGGCGTAGTCCGTCTTGAACTTTTCCGCCTCCGCGGTGACGCGGGCGATCTCGGCCGCCGAGGCGCCCTTGGCGCGCGCCGCATCGATCATGCCTGTGCTGTAGGTGTCGACGAATGCGAAGTCGGTCGCCCGCAGCGTGATCTCCCAGCCGATCACGTAGATCACCCCGGCCACCGCGCTGATGCCGAGCCCCATCAGCAGCGCCGGCACGAACTTGATGACCCCGCCCAGCGCCTTGTCGCGATACTGTTTCACGCCGACGAAGATCAGGCTGAGCGCCAACAGCATGAGCAGGTAACCCGTGAACGGCGACGTGGCGACCGGATTGTCGCCCGCCAGCGCGAGCATGATGCACATCGGCGCGGCGACGATCAGTCCGGCGGCGACGCCGAACAGCACGATGGTGCGGAGCATGGTGTGGTCCTTCACTGCGGATGACGAGCGCGCGCCGGGTCAGGCCTCGGGCATGGGTTTGGGTTGCCACAGTTCGATCTTGCGCCCCTCGGGATCGAGAATGTGGGCGAAGCGGCCGTTGGGTTCGTCCGGGAAGGTCTTCACCGGTGTCACGCCGTGCTGGGCGCAGCGCGCCAGGATGGCGTCGAGGTCGTCCACCATGAGGTTGACCAGGAACTCGTTGGGCGACGGATCGAAGTAGTCGGTGTCCGCCTTCACCGGGCTGAACACGGTCGCCGCGCCCGGCCATGCAGCCGCGACATCCGGGCGGAATATCACCCCGCCCCAGCTCTCCAGCTCAAGCCCCAGCACGCGCACGTACCATTCCGACAGCGCCGCGACGTCGCGCGATTTGAACATCAGTCCGCCGATCCCCAGAACTTTCGCCATGAGCGGCGCCCTCCACGTTGAACATGGCCCATTGCTGGGCGTGTGACGGGCCGCCGACAATCGTCCGAAAGGGTGATTTCGTGTCCGACACCCAAAAAACCGACCAAGACTACGGAATGAGGCCCAGTTCCCGGGCCCGCAGGACGGCGTCGGTGCGCCGCGCCGCCTCCAGCTTCTCGTAGAGCCGGGCGATGTGGGTCTTGATAGTGTTCGGCGACAGATGGAGCGTCCCGGCAATTTCCTTGTTGGAGCGCCCGGACGCCAGCAGCCTCAGCACCTCGAACTCCCGCTCTGTGATGCCGAGCGAGGCCTGCGCCCGCGTGTTGGGTTCGAACGCGCCCGCCCGCGGTTGGGATCGAAAGAGCCGCGCACCGACCCAGACGCCGAGCGCCATGAACGCCGTCGCGATCAGCGCGATGGTGATCGTGGACGCATGCGCGCGCGCCCAGACCTGATACTCCAGCCACTGGAGCGCCACCGCGCCCAGCGCCAGCACCAGCCCGTAGATCAGCACCGTCCGCCACATGGGCGCGGAGTTTATGGTCCGCGCCCTGCTCGCGCCAGCCTAGGCGTCCTCGGTGGGATCCATCATTTCGGTGGCCACGGCGTCGCGGCCGGTGACATCTCCGGCGTCATCGGCGTCGTTGGCGGGCTCTGGCATGTTGTCGTCGTCCTCTTCGTCGGACGCCTGCGCGGCGAGCCACGATGAGCAACCGGTCTCCTCCAGCAATCGCTCCAGTGCATCGTCGCCCGACACCGACGTGTGGCGACCGCGAATCTCCATGTACGAGCGCGCGGCATACTTCTGCGGCGCCTGCGTGAAGTCGCCGCCCGGCAGGTGAACCTCGACCGCCTCGCCCGCCGCCGCAGCCGCCGCGTTCGCCGCCATCCATGGCAGGTAACAACCGGCCACTTCCTCCTTGAGAATCGGCGAGAGCGTCCCTTCGAGCGCCGCGAGCGGCTCGAACGGCCCCTCCACCGACGCATCTTCCAAACGCGCGACCCACGCGGCCACGCGCGGCGCCCGCGACCGCATGATCGCGCCGGGCGTCGGGTCCGAGAGCAACTGGCCGAGTTGCGCGCCAAGCCCGAAATCCGCCATCGCCGCGCGGCCGCCGAACAGATACGGGCGCGTCGCGAGGTGCGCGTCGAGCAGCGCGATGAGACGCGTGTACGACCCCTCGATCACCGGCGCGGTGGCTTCGCTCGATCCGACGAAGTGCAGGCGCTGGGTCATGCGCTCACGCACAGAGTCTTCCATCTCCGTGCGATTGGGCGCGTCCGCCCCGTCGAGCATCATCGTCACGAGGCGTTCGGCTGCGCTCTTCTGGTCGGCTGCGTAGCTCCAGCGATAGTGGAACATCGCCTTGTTGACCCATTCGTCGGCGTAGTCTTCCAGCAGCGCCGAGAGGAACGCGAGTGCGGGATCTTCAGGCGTGATGGACGGCTCGGGATAGCGGCGCTCCAGCGTCTCTATGATCGGCGTGGAATCCTGCTGCGAGAAATCGTCGGAGCCCACCAGCACCGGCACCAGCGGCAGCTTCGCGAAACGCGCGAACTCCGCCTGCCGCGCCATGGTCCGGGGCAGCCATTCGTGCGGGATGTTTTTGTATTTCAGAACCTGGCGAACCTTCACGGAATAGGGTGAAAGGTCCGCCCCATAGAGGCGGTACGGGGGGGCCATCGGAACTCCTGACGGGTGCTGCGGTATTTGGCGCGGACGCTATGAACTGGAGCACCTCCTGACAAGCATTCTCCAATTGCCGCAATGCGGCTGCATTGTCGTGGCGGCGTGCTAGCTTGAGACCTCATGCTGCACCGTGACGCCATTGCCGCCCTGGCCCGTGAGGTCGTTCGCGCCCGCCGGGCGCTGGCGGTCGAGCGCGGCGCCGTGGCCGCCCTGCTGCCGCTCATGGCGCTCGCGGCATGGTCGGCGCTGGCGCTCACCGGCGCGCAGGACGCCTTGCCGCCCTTGGCGGGCACGCTTCTAGGCGTCGCGGCGCTGGTCGGCCTTGCCACCCTTGTCATCCGCGCGCTGAGCCGCTGGCCCCACCCCACCGAGGCCGAAGCGCGCGACCGCCTCGCCCGCGATGCGGGCCTCGACCGGGGCGCGCTCGATGCGCTGGAAGACAATCCGTCCCAGCTTGATCCGCTGGGCCTCGCCTTGTGGCGGCGTGAGCAGGAACGTGCGGCGCAGGCCGTCGGGACCGCCCGGGCGCTGCCCGCGCGCCCCTCTTTCGTCCGCGCCGATCCGTGGCGGCTGCGGTTCGTATTGCCGGTGCTGCTGATCGGCGCTGCCGTTTTCGCTGGCGCTGATGGCCCCGACCGGCTGGCGCGGGCCTTCTATCCCGACCCCGGCCCCCTCGTCGGCGACAAGCCCATGGCGATCGAGGCGTGGATCACGCCGGCGAGCTACACCGGCGGCTCCCCGGTCTCCCTGTCCGACCGGATCGGCGACAAGGTCATCACGCCGCCTTCTCCTGAGGCCACTGTCCGCGTCACCGGTCCGGCCGCCGCGCCGTGGCTCCAGTTCGAGGGACCCGGCGGCAAGCGTCGCATCCGGTTCGAGAAGGCCGCCGACGGCGCCTACGAGGCCAAGCTCGCGCTGCCCAGCGGGGGCACGCTGCGCGTGATCCGGTTCCACACCAAGGCGCGCTGGCAGATCGCGCCGGCGCCGGACGCAGCGCCCACGGGCGCGTTCGTGGAGGCCCCGACTGTCGGCGAAGGCGACAAGATCACGTTCAAGTGGAAAGCCGGCGATGACTACGGCGTCGGCGCCCTCGCGCTGCGGCTGACGCCCGTCGATCCCCCGCCTGGCCTTGTGCGGGCCAAACCCGTCGACACCGCCATCGAAGCGCCGATCGGCGATCCGCGTGCAGCGGAGGGTGACGCCACCATCGATCTGTCGGCGCATGCTTACGCCGGCATGAAAGTGAACGCGCAGCTCGTGGTGAAAGACGCACTTGGCCAGGAAGGCGTCAGCGAAGCGGCGGCGCTGAAGCTGCCGGAAAAGATCTTCCTGCAACCGCTGGCCCGTGTCGCCATCGAGATCCGCAAGCTCATCCTGCGCGAGCGGCGCGCGTATGCGAAAGCGCCGGATGCGCGCTCCCCACGCATCAGCGGCGTGGCGGATCTGTTCGGCATCCGCACCGACGACGACGACCCGCGCATCACCCGCGCGCCAGCCGCGATCCGCCGCGCGGGCCGCATGCTCGACGCGGTGACGATGGCGCCGCAGGACGGCTACTTCCGCGACGCCGCCGTATTCGCGGGGCTCCGTTTCGCGCGCGCCTCGCTCGATGTGGCGCGCGAGATCGAAGACACCACTGACGCCGCCGACATTCTCTGGCAGGTGGCGATGCGCGCCGAGTACGGCGACAGCGCGGACGCCAAGCGCGCACTCGAAGAGGCCCAGCGCCGTCTCGCCGAGGCGATCCGCAGCGGGGCCGGCAAGGACGAAATCGAACGCCTCGCCGATGCGCTGCAGCAGGCCACGCAGAACTACCTGCAGGCGCTGGTGCAGGAAGCGATCCGCGAAGGCAAGAAGCAGGAAAACGTCGAGGACGCGCAGCAGCAGAACTCGCTGAGCCTCAATGACATCCAGAAGATGATGGACGAGGTGCAGCGCCGCGCAGAAGCGGGCGACACTGCCGGCGCGCAGGCGTTGCTGCAGCAGCTGTCACAGTTGCTGAACAACATGGAAATCAAACTCGCCAGCCGCAGCGAGGGCGGCGAGCAGGGCGACGAGGGCGACGAGGGCGAACCATCCGAGCTTGAACAGGCGGTGCAAGGCCTGTCCGAACAGATCGGCAAGCAGCGCCAGCTGCGCGATGAAACCGCGCAGGAAGAACAGGACAAGCAGGACGGCGAACAATCGCCGCAGGAGCGTCAGCAGAACGGCCAGCAGCAGCAGGAGCTGGGCGAACGCCAGGAACAGCTCGGCCAGGACATGCGCGCGGCGCAGCAAAAGGCCGAAGGCGCCGGCGGTGAGGAAGGCGGCCAGGAATTGTCCGACGCCGGCGAGGCGATGGACCGCGCCGCCCGCGCACTGAAGCAGGGCGACCTCGGCGAAGCCGGCCGACAGCAGGACAAGGCGCTGCGCGACCTGCGCCGCGGCGCCGAACGCATGTCCTACGAAGCGACGGCCAAACGCGCCGGCGAAGGCGGCAAG
>JANNVF010000159.1:0-7922 GCA_031414315.1 Hyphomonadaceae bacterium
GCTTCGGTCTTGAACTCGTTCAGCGGGTCGCGCTGGCCGTAGCCGCGCAGGTGGATGACCGAGCGCAGGTGATCGAGGTGCGAAAGGTGTTCGCGCCAGCGCATGTCGACCATCTGCAGCAGGACCTGCTTCTCGATCCAGCGCATGCGCTCGGCGCCCAGGGTCGCTGCCTTGCCGGCGTAGGCGCGGTCGACGCTCTTGATCAGACGCTCGCGCACTTCCTCGTTGGCGATGCCTTCTTCCTTGGCCCACTGCACCAGCGGCAGCTGCAGGCCGAACACGTCCTCCACCATCGCTTCGAGATCGGCCACCGCCCACTGCTCGGGGTAGGCCTTCTCGGGCATGCAGCGGTTGACCATCATTTCCGCCGCCGAGTGGCGCATGTCGCGGATGATCGGCGCCACGTCGGAGGTGCGCATGAAGTCGATGCGCTGCTCGAAGATGACCTTGCGCTGGTCGTTGATGACGTCGTCGAACTTCAGCAGGTTCTTGCGGATTTCGAAGTTGCGCTGCTCGACGCGGCGCTGCGAGGTCTCGAGCGCCTTGTTCATCCACGGGTGGACGATCGCTTCGTCCTCGCGGATGCCGAGGTTGCGCATGATCGCGTCGAGGCGTTCGGCCGCGAAGATGCGCAGCAGATCGTCTTCGAGGCAGATGTAGAATTTCGACTTGCCGGGGTCGCCCTGGCGGCCCGTGCGGCCGCGCAGCTGGTTGTCGATGCGGCGGCTTTCGTGCCGCTCGGTGCCGAGCACGTAGAGACCGCCGGCCGCGAGCGCGATCTTCTTCTTGGACTCCACGTCCGCCTGCACCTGCTTCTTGATCGCCGCGACCTGCTCGGGCGTTTCGCTGCCGTTGGAGACGGCCTTCACGCGCATGTCGACGTTGCCGCCAAGCTGGATGTCGGTGCCGCGGCCGGCCATGTTGGTGGCGATGGTGACGGCGCCGGGCACGCCTGCCTGCGCAACGATCTCGGCTTCCTGCTCGTGGAAGCGCGCGTTCAGCACCTGGTGAGGGACGCCGCGCTTCTTCAGCAGACCCGACAGCGTTTCGGACTTCTCGATCGACACCGTGCCGACCAGCACCGGCTGGCCGCGCTTATGGGTGTCTTCGATGTCGGCGATGATGGCTTTGTATTTCTCCGGCGCGGTGCGGTAGACCTCGTCGTCGATGTCGATGCGCACAACGTCGCGGTTGGTGGGGATTTCAAGCACTTCGAGCTTGTAGATCTCGGAGAACTCGTTGGCCTCGGTGGAGGCCGTGCCGGTCATGCCGGCCAGCTTGTCGTAGAGCCGGAAATAGTTCTGGAAGGTGATCGACGCCAGCGTCTGGTTTTCCGGCTGGACCTGGACCTGCTCCTTGGCTTCGATCGCCTGGTGCAGACCTTCCGAGAGGCGGCGGCCCTGCATCATGCGGCCAGTGAACTCATCGACGAGGACGACTTCCTCGTCCTTCACGATGTAGTCCTTGTCCTTGAAGAACAGCTTGTGGGCGCGCAGCGCCTGGTTGACGTGGTGGACGGCGGTGATGTTTTCCGGCGCGTAGAGCGCGCCTTCCAGCAGGCCGCGCTCGCGCAGCAATTCCTCGATCCGTTCCGAACCGATCTCGGTGTAGACCACCGAGCGCTGCTTCTCGTCGTGCTCGAAATGCTCAGGCTTCAGGAGCGGGATGAGACTGTCGACGGTGCGGTAGAAGTCGGAGCGATCATCTGTCGGGCCGGAGATGATGAGCGGCGTGCGCGCTTCGTCGATGAGGATGGAGTCCACTTCGTCGACGATGGCGTAGCGGTGTCCGCGCTGGACCATTTCGGCCAGCGTGTACTTCATGTTGTCGCGCAGATAGTCGAAGCCGAATTCGTTGTTGGTGCCGTAGGTGATGTCGGCGGCGTAGGCCTGGCGGCGTTCGTTGTCGTAGAGGCCGTGCACGATGACGCCGACGCTCATGCCGAGGAACTTGTAGACCTGCCCCATCCAGTCGCTGTCGCGCTTGGCGAGGTAGTCGTTCACGGTGATGACGTGGACGCCCTTGCCTTCGAGCGCGTTCAGATAGACCGGCAGCGTGGCGACCAGGGTCTTGCCTTCGCCGGTGCGCATCTCGGCGATGCGGCCTTCGTGTAGCACCATGCCACCCATCAGCTGGGTGTCGAAGTGGCGCATCTGCAGCACGCGCTTGGCGGCTTCGCGCACGGTGGCGAACGCTTCGGGAAGGATTTCCTCGATCTTGGCGCCGCGCGCGATGCGATGGCGGTATTCCGAGGTCTTGTTCCGCAGCGCCTCATCCGACAGCGCTTCGTAATTCACTTCGAGCGCATTGATGCGCGCAACGGCGCCCTTCAGCCCACGCACCTTGCGGTCGTTCACTGAACCAAAGAGTTGCCTGGCGATTTTCAGCATGATGTGTGCGTGACCTGTCTAGGCAGTACTAGGCTTACAGAGCTGGAGCGTTCCGAAGAAGGATCGGAAAGTGTCTGCGCACCCCGACAGGCGCGCGTGCGAAAAGGCACTCGACTCGCGCTTCGGCGAGATTTAAGGACGCGATTACGCGGTGTCAATGCGACGGCGGGCGCGTGCGTACAGTCCACCCAACCACCTCCTCCACTGTTGAATCGAGAGCGTGACGAATGGGCCTCACCACCCGTTACCGGCGGCCCCAATGGCGAGCTTTGGCCATGGGTCTTGCGGTTGTTCTGATGGTTGCCGTGGCCGGCGTCACGGCCTGCGGCAATCGTACGCGGCCGGGTGACGTGAAGGGCAACGGCGGCGCTGCCCCCATCGTGGCCGCCACTGTCAACGGCAAGCCCATCTACATCTCCGACGTGGAGGCCGAAGCCACCGTCCGCGGCATGATCAGAGAGGGCGCGGACTTCGATACGTCGTCCGATGAATTCTACCAGATCCTGGAGGATCTGATCGAGACCCGCCTGTTCGCCATGGAGGCCGAAACCCGCCAGCTGGACCGCAACGCCGACGTGCGCCACCGGCTGGAACGCGCGCGCGAGCTGATCCTGGCAGGCGCCCTGAACGACGAGATCCGCGACACCGCGCTCGACGAGGCCGCCGTGGAACGGATGTATCGCGACCAGGTTCGCCTCCTCCGCAGCGGCCGGGAAGTCCACGTCCGCCATGCGCTGTTCGCCACCAAGGAGACGGCGCAGGCGGCAAAAAGAAGGCTCGACGCGGGCCAGAGCACGTTTGAAGAGGTCGCCTACGACCTGTCCATCGACCGGGTGACCGGGGCCGAGGGGGGAGACCTCGGCTTTGTTCTCCCGGAAGCCATGCCGGATGGCATGCGCGAAGCCGCCGCCGGCACGCCGGTGGGGCAGGTCGCGGGGCCGTTCCAGGCCGGCGACGGCTGGCACCTGCTGAAAGTCGAGGAGCGCCGCGAAGAGGCGCCGCCCAGCATCGAGAGCCTGCGGCCGAAGATCGAGCAGTGGCTGATGTTCGAGGAACAGCGCCGGCTCGTGGAGAAACTGAAGGGCCAGGCCCGCATCGAGCGGATCATCGAGGAGAGCGGCGGCGTCGACGCCGGCGTCGCAGGCTCCGCACCCGCCGCCCGGCCGGTGCGACCCGACCAGCGCAAGCGCGACGCCGGCCAGTCGCCCATGGGACCGGGCGGGATCGCCGGCTCCGCCGGTCAGGGCATCGCCCCCGCCGTGGAGGCGCCCGCCGCCGCGCCAGGCGCGCCGAAGGCTGCGCCCACCACGCCACCTCGCCGCCGACCCGCGCCGACGCCAGTCGCGCCCGGCGCGGACCCGGACTCGCCGTTTGTGCCGCCGCCGGCCGATCCCGCCGCGCCCGGTGAACGCGAGACATGAGCAAGACGAAGGGCGGCAAGGCCGCGCTGGTCCTCGTGTCGCCGCTGGCGCCAGAGGGCTTCCCCGACCTGCCGGTGATCGCCGGCGTGCGCAGCGCGATCGGCAGCGCCGGGCTCTACAAGCATGCGCGACCGGACCTCGCGCTGTTCGAGGTGATCGCCGGCACGAAGGCGGCGGGAGTGTTCACCACCAACGCCGTGGGGTCTGCGCCCACCGACTGGTGCAAGGCCGCGCTGAAGGGCGGGGGCCGCGTGCGCGGGGTGCTGATCAACGCCGGGTGCGCCAACAGCTTCACCGGCGCTGTCGGATACGCCGCGGCGAAACGCACCGCCGCCGCATCCGCCGCGCTGATCGGCGCCGAAGCCGAGGAGGTCATGCTCGCCTCCACCGGCGTCATCGGCGTGCCGCTCGATGCCGGCAAGGTCACCGCCGCGCTGCCGGCGATGGCGAAGGCGCTCGCGCCGGTGCACTGGCAGGACGCCGCCGCAGCGATCATGACGACGGACACCTTCCCGAAGGGCTCCGGCGCGACCGCGAAGATCGACGGTGTGCGCGTGAGCATCTCCGGCATCGCCAAGGGCTCGGGCATGATCGCGCCGAACATGGGCACGATGCTGGCGTTCGTGTTCACCGACGCCCATATCGCCGCGCCCGCGCTGAAGGCGATGCTGAAGGCGGAAACCGAAAACAGCTTCAACGCCATCACCGTCGACGCCGACCGCTCCACCAACGACTGCGTGCTGCTGTTGGCCACCGCGCAGGCCGGCCATGCGCCGGTGAAGACTGCCGCCGATCCGCGCCTCGCCGATTTTCAGAAAGCCCTGCGCCGCGTGCTCGTCGATCTGGCGATCCAGATCGTGCGCGACGGGGAGGGCGCGACGAAGCTCGTCTCGGTGCACGTGAAAGGCGCGGTGTCGGATGCGTCGGCCAAGAAGATCGCGCGCGTGATCTGCGAAAGCCCGCTGGTGAAGACCGCCATCGCCGGCGAGGACGCCAACTGGGGCCGCATCGTCATGGCGATCGGGCGCGCCGACGAGCCGATCGCGCGCGAGAAGGTGTCGGTGAAGTTCGGCCCGCACTGGGCCGCGCGCCACGGCGCGGTGTCTAAGACGTACGATGAAGCCGCGATGAGCACCTACATGAAGAAGCCAGAGCTCGACATCGTCGTGGAAGTGGGCCCCGGCGACGGCGAGGCGATGATGCACACCTGCGATCTCACGAAACGCTACGTGGAGATCAACGGGGATTATCGGAGCTAGGCGCGCGCGTGACACACACCACCAACTACGCCGACACGTTCATCACCGTGTCGCCTGACACGGCGGTCACGCGCGGCGAAGAGCCCGCAAAGCCCGACTCCGTCGCGGGGATGCAGTACGCGCTGATCGCCGCTAAGCCTTACGGCTACACCAGCGATCAGGTGCTGTTCGAGGTGTATGCGCGCCGCCACGGCATTGCTCGTTCGGAACGCGCGGCGTCGCGCGCCGCGTTCTTCGCGAAGTCGCAGGCCTGCCTGCGCGCCTCGCCGTTAGTGAAGAAGCACGGCTGGGGCATCCATCACGACGAGAAGGGCCGGATCGCCGCCTACGGCATGGAGACGGCGGCGTACCGCAAGTTCGCGTCGCGCAACGACCTGAAGGTCGTCAACGGCATGCGGGCGAGCCGGAAGGCTTGAGGTCAGGTCGCCGGCGTCTTCGGCTGGTTTGCGCAATCGCCCGCCACGAGGCTCGCGTCCGCGGGGACGGTGCCTGACGACTGGAAATCGAACTTCGCTTTATCGTTGTCGCGCCAGACGTCGGGCTTGAGTACGCACGCGCCGAGAAGCCCCGCCTTGTTCGCCGCGGCGATCGCGCCGGCCTGCGCGTATGCCGTCGTTGCGCCGGCGCCGTAGGCGTAGGGAAGCGCGAAGCCGGTGCTGACCATGAGTTCACCGAGATCCTGCGCTGCGCCGCCGTTCTCGTCGAACACCTTGCAGGTCACCAGCGGACGACCGAACGATTCCCGCGTGCGGCCTTCGGCGTTGGTCTTCGGCGTGCAGCTCACGATCTTGCCATCGATGAACGCTGCGAGCTGGTCGCGCGCAGCGATGCCGCAATCAGACTTCTGCGTGCCGCGCCAGCAGGTCTGCTTCAGTTCTGGCGCGTCGACATCGAGCAACCGCACCGACACATCGCCGAGCCAGAACGTGTCGCCATCGTGCACGAGTTCCTTGGCGCCAACGCCAGCATACTGGCGAAGATCCACCGGCCCGCCGAACGAGATCGCCACTATGACCAGCGCGAGCCCCGCGCCGACCGTGGCGCCGAGCAGGCCGATCGCCAGCGGCCGCACGAACACGCGCTCGAGGAACTGGCCCGGCGTCAGCGCGAGAAACGCGAACACGCCGAGGATCGCGCCGAACGCGATCATCAGGAGGAGCAGGGGCGTGACGTATCGCTTGGTCGTGACGATATTGGCTGACAGCGTCTGCACGATTGCGCCGAACTGTTCCTTGTAGCCCTCGACGTTGCCCTCCTGCGCCGCCTTCGCGGCGTCCATGATTGGTTTTTGAAGGCCGTCGATCTGCACAGCCTGGAAGACAGCGAGCGCCAGGAGGCCCAGGCCTGCGATCCAGATCGGCAGGCGGATGAGCAATCCGCTCTGCTGGGTGCTGAGCCAGAACGCGATGAGCGACAACAGCACGAAGAGGAGTGTCAGGCCCGTGGCGTTGTTGATGAGAGCTGCGGCGTCGATCGGCATTGTTTCCCCCGGGCCCGATGGGCAAGACTATCCTTTACGCCCGTCAACCACTTCCGCCCACGGCAATTTAACTCCAATGCGCCACTCTGCCCCCGCGCACCGTCCGCTCCTGCTGGTTGTCGCCGCCGCTCTGGTGGACGCCACGGGCAGGGTGCTGATTGCGCAACGGCCAACAGGCAAGTCGCTGGCGGGCCTTTGGGAATTTCCCGGCGGCAAGGTGGAGCCCGGTGAGGGCTTGGAGGAGGCGCTCGTGCGCGAGTTGAGGGAGGAGCTGGACGTGACGGTGCGCGCCGACGCGCTCGACCCGTTTGCGTTCGCCTCGCACAGCTACCCGGACTTCAACCTGCTCATGCCGCTCTACATGGTGCGCACATGGGACGGCGCGCCGCGCGCGCTGGAGGCACAGGCGCTGGCGTGGGTGACGCCCACCGAAATGTCGGCCTATCCGATGCCGCCAGCGGACGTGCCGCTGGTCGCGCGTCTCATCGCGGCGGAGCCGTTGGCATGAAGCTGCGCGCGTTTCTCACCGACCGGCGCGGCGCGACCGCGATCGAGTACGGCATGCTCGCGGCGCTGTTTGCGATCCTGATCATCTCGTCGATCACCACCATCGGCATCTCGGTGGAACAGATGTTCGCCGATCTGCAGCAGGGCTTCACCGCAACGCCGTAGCTGCGTGTTAGCGCGGCCCGCATGAGCGGGAGTCGCGCGTGTCGCCGATACAGCCGCTCGCGACCCGCGCCGAAGAGGCCGAGAACAGCGAGATCGCGCTCATCAGGCTCTGCGGGAACCCCTGTCCGAACGCTGCAATCAGCCCGGTGCGCCGCGCCTGCGTGGTGTTCACCGACGGAGACCAGATGTCGCGCTGCTGGCTGAACCCGTCGCGGAAGTAGGTCACCATGTTCGGCACCTGCGCGGTGGTGAGAGCGGTCATCTCGATGATCGCAGCCTGGCGCTGGTCATCGCGCGACACCACGAGGAACGGTCCGGCCCCGGGGCGATCGATCTTGTCGAGAATGGCGCTGGCGCGGCCGTAATCATACTGCCGCAGCTTCTGCGCGCAGCGATCGCCGGCGCCGGGCGCGGCGCTGGGGTTTGTGGGCCAGAAGATCGGCCGGATCGCCACAGTCGTGCCGTCGACCTGCTTCTCGACGCCGATCACGGTCTGGTCGTAACTGGTCTCCTGGAAGTTGAGCAGCAGCGCCTGGCACGCCGCGCGATTGCGCGCCTGCGAGGCCGGCAGGTTGCGGAACAGCACCACAGCGTGGCCGCCGGCGCGATCGATGCGCGGCTGTAGACGGGTGAGGGGGACGAGGCGCCCGGCAACGGGAATCTCGCGCGCGACCGAGCCGGTGGTGGGCGGCGGCGCCGG
>JANNVF010000160.1:0-7660 GCA_031414315.1 Hyphomonadaceae bacterium
CACCTGGGGAAAGCGCGCGATGTCGGCGGCCAGCGCCTGCGCGGCCGGGAGCGCCTGGCCTTCCGCCACGACGCGGTTGGCGAGGCCCCACGCCAGCGCTTCTTCGGCGTCCACCGCGCGGCCGGTGAGGATCATGTCGAGCGCGCGGCCCTGGCCCACGATGCGTGGCAGGCGCACGGTGCCCCCGTCGATCAGCGGCACGCCCCAGCGACGGCAGAATACGCCGAACACCGCGCTCGCCGACGCCACGCGCATGTCGGCCAGCAGCGCAAGCTCAAGGCCTCCCGCAACCGCGTACCCTTCCACCGCCGCGATGAGCGGCTTGGACAGCGAGAGCCCCGGCGACGCGGTATCGGCATCGGCGAGCAGCCGGGACGGTCCCATCGGTCCGCGCGCGGTCTGCTCGTAGCGCGCGCCGCCGCCGACAGCTTTCAGGTCCGCGCCGGCACAGAAATGGCCGCCGGCGCCGGTCAGCACCAGCGCCAGCACCGCGTCATCGGCTTCCGCCGTGACGAACGCGTCATAGAGCGCCTGCGCGGTCGGTGGATCAACCGCGTTGCGCGCATGCGGCCGGTCGATGGTGATCGTGACGACGGGGCCGTCCTGCGCTATGGAGACACTCATGGCGAACACTCCTCTGCGAACCGATGCATTCTCGCGCCCATGCCGGCGCGGAAGTCAAAGCGCATGAAGACCGCGCTCGCCATCCGTCACGTGCCGTTCGAGGACCTGGGCGCCTTCGAGCCTGCGCTCTCGCGGCGCGGCTACGCGATCCGCTACGCCGAGGCGGGCGAGCCGCTGCTCGACGAACGGCAGGAGGACATCGTCTTCGTGTTGGGCGGCCCCATAAGCGCCAATGACGAGGCGCGCTACCCGTTTCTGAAAGCCGAACTGGCGCTGATCGAGCGGCGGCTGAAGCGCGGCGCGGCCACCGTCGGCATCTGCCTCGGGGCGCAGCTGCTGGCGCGCGCGCTGGGCGCGCGCGTCTATCCCGGCAACGCCACGGAGATTGGCCTGTTTCCGATCCAGCTCACCCCCAAGGGCCGCGATTCCTGTCTGTCGCCATTCGCGCGCGATCCGTTGGTCATGCACTGGCATGGCGACACATTCGATCTGCCGCGCGGCGCGGCGCAGCTTGCGTCCACGGAGATCACCGCCAACCAGGCGTTTGCGTTCGGGCCAAACACCATCGGCCTGCAGTTTCATCCTGAGATCCAGCCGGCGCGCTTCGAACGCTGGCTGGTCGGTCACGCGCACGAGCTGGAACACGGCGGCGTCGATGTCTGCGCGCTGCGCACGGCGATGCTGAAGAACGGCCCGGCGCTCGAAGAGAAGGCGACACGCATGCTCGACATCTGGCTCGATCAGCTTGACGTGGTGCCCACCCGATGAGTTTGCGCATTGCGGTCCAGATGGACCCTATCGATACGCTACTGGTGGAGCGCGACACCTCGCTGGCGATGATGATCGAAGCGCAGGCGCGCGGCCACGAGGTACACTGGTTTCATCCTACCGACCTGTGGTGGGACACCGGCGTGCTGCGCGCGCACGCGCATCATGTGAACGTCTCGGCGGACCCGGCGAACTACTACACCACGTTATCCAGCGCGGTCCGTCCGGTCTCGGATTTCGATGTCGTTCTCATCCGGCAGGATCCGCCGTTCGACATGGGCTATGTGTCCAACACCTATCTGCTGGAGTTCGCCGGCCCGCGCACGCTGGTGATCAACGATCCGCGCGGCGTGCGCGACATTCCTGAGAAACTGTCGACGCTGCGCTTTCCCCATCTCGTCGCCGCCACGTTCATCGGGCGCAACATGGAGGCGATCCTCGCGTTCGCGCGACGCTTCCACCAGGTGGTGCTGAAGCCGTCGTTCTTCGCGGGCGGCGAAGGCGTGTCGCGTGGGCGCGCGACGGACACGGATTTTGCGACGAAGATCGCCGCCATGCTCGCCGAGGTCGGCAACGAGCCGATCATCGTGCAGGAGTTCATCCCGGCGGTGAAGGACGGCGACAAGCGCGTGTTCGTGCTCGACGGACAGCCGCTCGGCGTGGTGCGGCGGATGCCGAAGGCGGGCGAATTCCGCGCCAATCTGCACGTCGGCGGCGTCGCCGAAGAAGGCGCACTCGACGCGCGCGACCGCGAGATTGTCGCCGCGGTCTCGCCGTTGCTGGCCGAGAAGGGGATCGTGTTCGCCGGTCTCGACGTCATCGACGGGCGCTTGACCGAGATCAACGTCACCTCGCCAACGCTCGTGCGTGAACTGATGCGCTTCTCGGGGATCGATGTGCCGGCGTTGTTCTGGGATGTCGTGGAAAAGCGGGCTGCGGGCCGGGCCTAGATCAACGCTCTTCCAGCGCACGCTCCAGCAGCAAGAGCGCCTCGCGACCGAACGCACGCATGTTTTCGACGCGGTCGCCGAAGCCGGTTTCGATGTGCAGCGCAGTCTCGGCCGGGCCGGTCACCGCAAGGAATGTGCGCCCTGCGGGTCCGGTGGGGCCCGCCGCCCCGGTTTCCGACAAGCCCCATGTGGCGTCGAGCTGGCGGCGCGCAGCGCGGGCCAGGAACAGCGCGCTCTGTTCGCTCGACCGCACGATCTCCTCGCGTGGCATCGCAAGCAGGGTGAGCCGCGAGGGCAGCGTGTAGATGACGCCGCCGCCCAGAAAATACGCGCTGGCGCCCGGGACGGCCAGCAACGCCGCCGAGATCAAACCCCCGGCGGATGACTCTGCCACGGCGACGGTTTCGCCGCGCGCCTTGAGCAAGGCGCCGACGCGTTCGGCAACAGGAAGCAGCGTGTCCATTTGCCTTTATACCTGACCGCAAGACTTGAGGCGCGCCTTCGGGTGCACTTCGCCTTGGGACATCACCATCGTCGTCGCGCGGAAACGCTCCACCAGGGAACGGACGTAAGGCCGGATCGCGGCGCTGGTCAACAGCACGGGCGTTTCCCCTTCGCGCGCCGCGCGCTCGAACGCCTGACGGACGTCGGCGACGAACTGATGCAGTTTGGAGGGCGCCAATGACAACTGCCGCTCGCCGCGTTCGCCGATAAGCGCTTCGGCGAAGGCCTGCTCCCATGCGGGCGACAGCGACACGATCGGCAGAACGCCCGCAGGCGTCTGGTGCTGGAACGAGATCTGCCGCGCGAGCTTCATGCGCACGTGCTCGGTGATCTGCA
This sequence comes from Hyphomonadaceae bacterium, assembly GCA_031414315.1. Taxonomy (GTDB): domain Bacteria; phylum Pseudomonadota; class Alphaproteobacteria; order Caulobacterales; family Aquidulcibacteraceae; genus VFBF01. Next base: position 3,183 of record JANNVF010000160.1, read on the forward strand.
CCAGGTCGTGCGTGGCGGGCGCTGCTTCCGCGATGGCCTCGACGATCGCGCTGAGGTCGCGGATCGACACGCGTTCACGCAGCAGGTTCTGCAGGATGCGCTGCACGCCTGACCAGGAGATGTGGCTCGGCACGACATCTTCCAGCAGCGTCTGCGTGTCCTTCGGCAGTTCCTTGATCAGTTTCTTCACCTCGGAGAAGGTGAGGAGCTCGGCCATGTTTTCCTTGACGATCTCCGTGAGGTGAGTGGCGAGCACGGTGGCGGGATCGACGACGGTGTAGCCCCGGAAACTTGCTTCCTCGCGGGCGGCCTCGTCGATCCACGCGGCGTCGAGGCCGAACGCGGGCTCCTTCACGGCTTCGCCGGGCAGCGAGACGCCGGCGCCGGACGGATCCATCGCGAGCAGCGCGCCGAGTTTCAACTTGCCCTTGCCGGTTTCCATTTCGCGCACGCGAATGACGTACTCGTCCGGCGCGATCTGGACGTTGTCGAGGATACGCACCTGTGGCGTGACGAAGCCCAGTTCCTGCGCGAGCGATTTGCGCAGCGCGCGGATCTGGTCGGTGAGTCGACGGCCTTGCACCTCGTTGAGCAAGGGCAGCAGACCGAAGCCGAGTTCGATGCGGATGTCGTCCATCGCCAGCGTCTGCGTGGGCGTCTCTTCCTGCACCGCGGATTCCGCAGGCGCCACCGGTGGCGCCTCGCGTTTGGCGCGTGCATCGCGATCAAGCCGCCACGCGAGCACCCCGGATGCGATCGACAGCGCAAAGAACGGCACGATCGGCATGCCCGGCAGGCAGCCCGCCAGGAACGCAGTGCCTGACACCATGCCGAGCGCAGGCGGGTACGAAGCGAGCTGCTTGGCGAGCGCCTTGTCGGCGGAGCCTTCAACGCCGGCCTTGGACACAAGCAGGCCGGCCGCCACCGAGATCACCAGCGCGGGGATCTGCGCCACGAGGCCTTCGCCGACCGTCAGGCGTGTGTAGGAATCGGCCGCCTCGCCAAACGGCAGGCCATGGCTCGCCATGCCGATGATGATGCCGCCGACGATGTTGATTCCGGTGATCAGCAGCGCCGCCATCGCATCACCGCGCACGAACTTGGACGCGCCGTCCATGGCGCCGAAGAAGTTGGATTCCTCTTCCAGCGATTTTCGCCGCGCGCGCGCCTGATCATCGTTGATAAGGCCGGAGGACAGATCGGCGTCCACCGCCATCTGTTTGCCGGGCATGGAGTCGAGAGTGAACCGCGCGGCGACTTCGGCGATCCGCGTGGAGCCTTTCGTGATCACCACGAAGTTCACGATGATCAGGATGATAAAGACGATCACCCCGATGATGAAGTTGCCGCCCATCACGAAGTCGCCGAAGGCGTTGATCACTTGCCCGGCCGCGCGCGGGCCCTCGTGTCCGTGGCTGAGGATCAGGCGCGTGGACGCGACGTTGAGCGCGAGACGAAAGAGTGTCGTCAGCAGCAGCACAGTCGGGAAGGCCGTGAATTCGAGCGGTTTCTGGATCAGCAACGCTGTCATCAACACCAACACCGCGCCGATGATCGAGATCGCCAGCAGAAAATCCATGAACCATGCCGGCAGTGGCACGAGCAGGATCGCCAGGATGAAGAGGACACCGGCGCCGAGATAGATCTCGCCGCGAAACGCGTTCCGCATGATCGCGGACATATCGAAGATGCCGACCGCGCGTTGCGGCTCTGCTGCATTGGCCATGCTTTTTTGTCCTTAAGCCGCCACGCCCATCGGCGGCGGCGGGACGTTGGCGCCTTCCTCCGAATACTGCTTCAGCTTGTTGCGCAGCGTGCGAATGGAGATGCCGAGAATGTTGGCGGCGTGGGTGCGGTTGCCGAGGCAATGTACCAGCGTGTCGAGGATGAGATCCTGCTCCACTTCGGCGACGGTCTTGCCGACCATGCCGCGCGCTGCGTCTGCGGCGCGGCCAGCGGTGTCGGCGGCATAGGCGCCCACGGGCGCGCCATCGGGCGCGCGGATTGCGTCGGGACCGATTTCGGCGCCGCTGGACAGTAGCACGGCGCGGTGCATGGCGTTTTCCAGCTCCCGCACGTTGCCGGGCCAACGATAGCTCATGACCTGTTCGAGCGCCGGGGCGGAGAGTCCGCGCGCAGCGCGTCCGTTGCTCTCGGCGTACTTCTTCACGAAGAACGCGCAGAGGGCGCCGATATCGCTCTTGCGTTCGCGCAGCGGCGGAATGCGCAGGTTCACGACGTTGAGACGGTAGAGCAGGTCTTCGCGGAACGTGCCTTGTCGCACGCAGTCGGCGAGGTCGCGATTGGCGGTGGCAAGAATGCGCAGGTCGACGGGCACGGGCTTGGCGCCGCCGACCCGATCGATCACGCGTTCCTGTAATGCGCGCAGGAGTTTGGCCTGCAGGCGCAAGTCCATTTCGCTGATTTCGTCGAGCAGCAGCGTGCCGGTGCTCGCTTCCTCGAATTTGCCGATGCGGCGGGCGATGGCGCCGGTGAACGCGCCGCGCTCGTGTCCGAAAAGCTCCGACTCCAGCAGGTGTTCGGGGATCGCTGCGCAGTTGACCGCGATGAACGGCGCGTTGGCGCGGCGCGACTGCGCGTGCACGTGGCGCGCCATCACTTCCTTGCCGACGCCGCTTTCACCAGTGATCAGCACTGAAGCATCCGACGCCGCGATCTGATCGGCGAGCGCGATCACCTGCTTCATGGCGGGATCGGCGGCGACGATCTCGCGCGTGTCACGGGAGATCGCCTGAAGCACCGCCGCGATGAGCGCGGCGTCCGGCGGAAGGGGCACGAACTCAAGAGCACCGGCGCGGATGGCGCGGGCGGCCGTATCGGGATCGGTCTCGATGCCGCACGCGATGACGGGAACGACGATGTGTTCAGCGTCGTTGGCGGCGATGAGTGCTGCAATGTCGAGCCGGACATCGACCATCAGCAGATCGGCGCCGCGACCGGCGCGCAACGCTGCCGTCGCCGCGTCGATGGCGTCCACGTGCGCGACCTTGGCGCCGCGATCCATGGCGATCTTCGTGGCCGCAGCGATCTGGCCGTTGAGCGGCCCGACGATCAGGATGCGCATGATTGGATCTCCGTCGCGCCGCAGTTCATTGGCGCGCCTCGCCGTCCTTGATGATTTCCGTCATCGTGACGCCCAGCCGGTCATCGACGATGACAACCTCACCGCGGGCGACGAGACGGTTGTTGACGAAGATGTCGATCGCCTCACCGACCTTCCGGTCGAGCTCGAGCACCGAACCTTTTGTCAGCCGCAGCAGCGTCGCGACATCCATATGCGCGCGCCCGAGCACGGCCTGGATGTTCACCGGCACGTCGAACACAGGCGCGAGTTCCGCAGCCGTGTGATCCTCGTTGTCGTCCGGCGCCGACGGCACGGACTGATCGAGTTGGGGCAGGGCCATTTCGGTGGTGTTGCTCATGGGACTTGTCCTGTGTCGGTGTCACGCGCGAGCGCGCTGAGCACCATGTCCTCGATGCGCCGCAGCGCTTCTTCGGAGTTGTGCGCAATGGAGCCTTCGCCCCAGTCGATGGTCACGTCACCGGCGCGCACCGCCGGATCGGCGCGCACAACGAGAGCGCCGTCGAAGCCATGCTCGCGCGCGGTGATGTCGAGCCGTTCGCGCACACCCTGCAGATCCGGGGAAACCCGGATCACGACGCGCGGGGCGCCGACGAAGGTGTCGAACGCCTCGTCCAGTGCGGCGGCGACGCGGGCGTCGCCAAAGCCATCGAGCGCGGCGCCGGCGGCCTTTCGCGCGGCGGCGAGCGCAAGACGCGCGGCATCGGCGAGGATTTCACGACGGTCAGCCGCAAGCTTTGTCGTCAGCGCGCCGGTCGCTGCCGCGATATCGGACAGCGCGCGCGCGATCTGCGCTTCGGCGCGGGCGATCTCGTCGTTGCGGCCTGCTTCGTAAGCGGTGGCGCGCTCCTGTTCGACTTCCTCGACCGTGAAGCTGCGCGTGCGCGCGCCCTCGCGCAGCACCGCGCCGTCGGTGTCGAACACCGTGTCGAAGGCGTAGCGGCGAACAGGAGAAGCGGCGGCGCTCAATAGATCAGCTCCTCGTCGCCGCCGGAGCCGGCGAGCATGATCTCGCCGCGATCGGCGAGGTCCTTTGTTGTGGCTACCAGACGCGCCTGCGCCCCCTCGACATCCTTCAGGCGCACCGGCCCCATCGCGGCCATGTCGTCCTTTAGAATTTTGCCGGCGCGTTCCGACATGTTGGTCAGGAAGAGCGTCCGCAAGTCGTCGGAAGCGCCTTTCAGGGCAAGTGCGAGGTCTGCCTTGTCGGCCGTGCGCAGCAGTGTCTGCACACCGCCGGTATCGAGTTTCTTCAGATCCTCGAACACGAACATCAGCGAGCGGATGCGTTCGGCGGCCTCGCGGTTGCGGTCCTCCAGCGAGGTAAGGAAGCGGGCCTCGGTCTGGCGATCGAATGTGTTGAAGATTTCCGCCA
>JANNVF010000161.1:0-4424 GCA_031414315.1 Hyphomonadaceae bacterium
GTCTATAAGCACGCCATATCGACGGTGATGCCGGGCGCGCCGGTGCAGTTGTTCGACGGAGACCGGGAGCAGGGTGAAGAGTAAGCCGTCCAGCGACACCAGGGGCGCCCGCCAGCGCGCCATCGTCCTTCTGCCGCTCGCCAGGGAACACGTTCGCGATCCGGAGTTGAGATTGGCCGAGGCCCGGGGTCTCGCCGAGGCGCTGGATCTCGACGTCGTGCGGTCGGAAGCCGTTCCGCTGCGACGCATCAACCCTGGCAGCTTTCTCGGCGGCGGCCGCGTCGAGGCACTGAAGGATGAATGCGCGGCGGCACAGATCGACGTGCTGATCGTCGATGCGTCGCTGTCTCCGGTGCAGCAGCGCAACCTGGAGACCGGCACGGGCGCGAAGGTCATCGACCGCACCGGACTGATCCTCGAGATCTTCGGGCGGCGCGCACGCACGCGTGAAGGCATCGTACAGGTGGAGCTCGCGCGGCAGGCGTACGAGCGCTCGCGTCTTGTGCGCACGTGGACCCACCTTGAGCGCCAGCGTGGCGGCCTCGGCAAGACTGGCGGTCCTGGCGAAACGCAGATCGAACTCGATCGACGCTTGATCGCACAGCGCATCGACAAGCTGAAGCTCGAACTCGAAGACGTACGGCGCACGCGCGGCCTGCAACGGAGCGCGCGGCGGCGCGCCGGGCTGCCGGCCGTCGTGCTCGTCGGCTACACCAACGCTGGCAAATCGAGCCTGTTCAACCGGCTGACCGAAGCGGGCGTGTTCGCCAAGGACATGCCGTTCGCAACGCTCGATCCCACGGCGCGGCTCGTGCGCTTGCCGTCCGGGCGTTCCGTAATTGTCTCCGATACCGTGGGCTTCATCACCGACCTGCCCACCGAACTCGTTGCCGCCTTCCGCGCGACGCTGGAGGAAGTCACCTCCGCCGATGTGCTCGTGCACGTGCGCGACATCTCGCACGCGGAGACCGACACGCAGCGCGACGACGTGCTCGGCATTCTCGCGCAGCTCGGCGAGAAGGATGCGGTCAAGCCGCCGATTGTGGAGGCCTGGAACAAGATCGACCTGCTGGCGCCGGATCAGGCGAACGCACGTCGTAGCCGCGCCGACGCGGATGCCGCCACTGTCGTGATGTCGGCGCAAACGGGCGAGGGCGTGGACAAGCTCCTGGAGGCGATCGACCGGTTTGCGTTCGGCCCCACGCGCATGGTGACGCTGCGGCTCGATCCCGCCGACGGCAAGGCGCGCGCCGCGCTCGGTGCGCGCGGGCGGGTGCACGAGGAACACATCGACGAGAGCGATGGCGCTCTGGTGCTGACAGTTGAGCTGCCAGCGGATGCGGCCGCTGCGATGGAGCCGCCGCCTTCGGTGCTGGCCACAACGCAACAGGCGGCTGAGTAGCGACCCGCTTCCGGATGCGCGCGTCCGCGACCGCCGGCTGCAGCCGGCAGTTCTTCCTGATGCCAAGCACAACCGGGCCGGCTGAAGCCGGCGGTACAGAGATCACGAGGTGTCGGCGCGGGCCGGGTCGCGCGGCGGCGCCTCGCAGAGCATGACGAGCGCCGGCGGCGCCACGCACAGGAAACGTGCGCCCTTGCGGCTGCGCTGCAGACGCGCCACGCGGGCGCCGATGCGCGCGGACCAATGGTCTGCGCGCGCCACGAGATCGCGCAGCAAGACAAGCCGGTTGTGGAGCCCACCGCCACGCGCCTTGAGCGCGCGGGTCGTCAGCCGAAACCAGTTGCGGCTGCGCGGCGCGGGGCGAAAGCCCTTGTGCGTCGTACCCGGTCGCGCGCCGCCGCGTTGCACGGCGCGCACGCGTCGCGGCGCCATGCGCGACACCGCCATGACGAACAGCATGCGCTTTGCTTCATCGGTCGCATCGCGCACGTCGGCGTCGAGCCAGGCGCGGATCTCGCGTCCGCGCGACGTACGCCCGGACACGTAGAGGAGGAACGGCGCCACCGCTTCCAGCAGCCACAGGCGCATCGACGCGAAAAACGCGGCAACGATCTCAGCGCTGATCCTGGGCGGGGCGATGGTCTGCACGGCGGTCTGTCTCCGGTGATGGGAGGCCCATTATAACCCGGAACGCAGGGGGGTCGGATGAGATACATGGCTGGTCATGGCGCGCATGCGGACGCCGCCCGCGAAGTGTAGGATTGCCAGCCCCGGCTACGCCAACGGACGCTGTTTGCCGGGCGCGCCCGTTGGCGTAACGTCCACCCACACAGGGGAGGACGGCCATGCGGTGGGTGCTTCGGGCGATCGCGGCGCTGGTGGTTCTGGCGGCGGGCATGGGCAGCGCGCAGGCGCCGGCGAAGCGGCTGGCGCTTGTCATTGGCAATGGCGCCTACACGTCGCCCGGCTGGGCGCTCGCGAATCCTCCGCGTGACGCGCGGCTGATGGCGGAGCGGCTGCGCGGGCTTGGCTTCGAGGTGGACCTCGTCGTCGACGCCAACCGCGCGCAGCTGGAAGCGGCGATGGACGGCTTCGGCTCCAAGCTGAAGGCGGCGGGCCCGCAGGCGGTGAGCTTCTTCTTCTACGCCGGCCACGGCGCGCAGAAGAACGGCGCCAACTATCTCGTGCCGGTGGACGCCAACGCGACGACGATGGATCGCCTGCTCTATCAATCGCCGGCGATGCAGTTCCTGCTCGACAACATGATCGAGACCGGCAACGCGGTGAACATCCTGGTGCTCGACGCCTGCCGCAACCTGCCGCTGCCCGACGGCCCGCGCAGCGTCGGCGGCGAGGGCCTCGCCGATCTCGGCAAGCCGCAGAACTTCTTCATCGCCTACGCGACGTCGCCGGGCCGCACGGCGGCGGATGGTGGCGGCCAGAACAGCCCGTTCACGACCGCGCTCGCCGCCGCAATGGAGCGGCAGTCGGATGAGCCGATCGCGCTGATGTTCTCCGACATCAACAACCGGGTCTTCCGCGCAACGGAGGGCGGCCAGTCACCGGAGTATCGCGACGGCCTCGTCCGCGCGCCCCGCTGGAGTTTGGCGACGGATCGCGCTGCGCCGCCGGCGCCGACGACGCCGGGCGCGGAGTTTCGCGATTGTCCGGCGTGCCCGCTGATGGTGGTCGTGCCGGCGGGGAGTTTCATGATGGGTTCGCCTCCATTTGAGAAGGGGCGCTGGCCGAACGATGGTGCGCAGCAACTGACAGCAATCACCCGGCCCTTCGCGGTGGGCAAGTTTGAGGTGACATTTGCAGAATGGGACGCATGCGTTGATGCTGGCGGATGCACCACACCAGGGGAAGAAGGAGGCGGAACATACCGACCTAGCGATGAAGGCTGGGGCCGCAACAATCGACCCGTCATCAATGTCAGCTGGCAGGATGCAAAGCGTTATCTGCTATGGCTGAATAGTAGGATCGGCGGGCGCGCCTATCGGCTATTAACAGAAGCAGAGTGGGAATATGCGGCGCGGTCGGGGACCACAACGGCATATCCGTGGGGCGAAAGCGCAAGCCGAGAGAACGCGAACTTCGGTAGACCGGCGGGCACCAACTGCTGCGGCGGCTATGCGCAAGGCCGGGATCAATGGGCGGACCAGACGGCGCCGGCAGGTTCGTTCCCGGCAAATGGGTTCAAATTGCACGACATGCATGGCAACGTCTCAGAGTGGCTAGAGGATTGCTACGGCGATGGAGTCACGTCGAACAATTCAGCTAGAGGTTGCTCAGACAGAAGCCTTAGGGGCGGATCTTGGAGTGGTATTCCGGACTGGCTGCGCTCCGCGTCCCGCTCAGGAGTCTCGGTGTCATTCCGAAGGAACGATATCGGCTTTCGAGTTGCACGAACGCTCTAATTTGAACGGGTTTGAACGAGGACAGTCACCATTCTGTGCAGCGCGATCCACCGGGTCGGTCGCCCTACGCCCGTTCCACCTTCTTCGCCGCCACCCAGTATGCTTCCATCTCGTCGAGCGTGTGCTCCCCACCACGCGCGATCATCTCCCGCTCCACGTAGCCGAACCGTCGCTCGAACTTCGCGTTGGCCTGGCGTAGCGCTTCCTCGGGATCGACGCCGAGCTTGCGGGCGAGGTTCGCCATCACGAAGAGGATGTCGCCCATTTCCTCGGCGATGTTGGCCTCGTCGTTGTTGGCGCGCGCAGCGCTGAGTTCGCCCAGTTCCTCGTCGAGCTTCTCCAGCACCTCGTCGGGCGTCGGCCAGTCGAAGCCGACGCGGGCCGCGCGCCAGGTGAGCTTCTCGGCGCGCATGAGCGCAGGGAAGGCGAGAGGGACGTCGTCGAGGATGCCTGCGCCGCTCCGCGCGCGCTTCTCGGCCTTCTGCTGCTCCCACATGTTCTTCTGGCTGTCGGCGGTGCGGCGCGCCTCTTCGTCGCCGAACACGTGCGGGTGGCGCTCGATCATCTTGGCGCTCAGATCTTCCACCACCGCGACGAAATCG
>JANNVF010000162.1:0-22541 GCA_031414315.1 Hyphomonadaceae bacterium
CGGCGCCGACAATGGCGCCCACTGTCGCAACGGCGAGCGTGATCATCAGGATCATGGCGGTACGGTCGCGACCGCGACCGACTGCGGTTGCGTGGTGTGCGGGCATTGGAGGTCCTCATGCGCGGGCGATCCCCGATGAGGTGACACTCGCTCATCCCGGCCTGAAGATAAATTTTGGAACTTCGTTGACCTGATATAAGAAAAACCATGAAGTCTGAGCCGGACTGGACGCACTACCGGACCTTCCTCGCGGTGGCCCGGCTCGGTTCGTTCTCTGCGGCGTCGCGCGCGCTGGGCCTCACGCAGCCCACCGTCGCCCGGCACGTGGAGTGCCTGGAGGGTGCGCTCGGCGTCGAGCTTTTCGTCCGGTCCCCGCGAGGGCTGACCCCCACCGACATCGCGAAAGCCATGCTGCCGCAAGCCGAAGCCATCGCCACTTCGGCGGCGACGCTGCTGCGCACCGCCGAAAGCGGCAAGGGCGAGATGGCCGGCGTTGTCCGGGTCAGCGCCGGCGAGAACATGGGCGTGGAGCGAGTGCCGCCGATCCTGGCGGCGCTGCGCATCACCCAACCCCGCATCGATATCCAGCTCGTGCTGACCAACGACGTGCAGGATGTGCTGATGCGCGAAGCGGATGTGGCCGTGCGCCAGACGGCGCCGACGCAGAAGGCGTTGCTCGCGAAAAAGCTCGCGCCGACCACGATCGGCCTGCATGCGCATCGCACGTATCTGGAGCGGAAGGGCGAGCCGCAATCCCTCGCCGACCTTGCGCATCACGATCTGATCGGCGTCGACACGCCCACGCCGGCGACGCGCGCGATCCTGCAGCAATTTGCCGGGACGGAAACGCTGCGTTTCGCCCTGCGCGAACAGCGATCTCGCCCAGCTTGCCGCGATCCGCGCCGGGTTGGGCATCGGGCTTACCCAGGTCGCGATCGCGACGCGCGATCCAGCGATGAAGCGCGTGCTGGCGGCGCAGCTTTCATTCGACCTGCCGCTCTGGATCGTGATGCACGAGGATCTGAAGTCGAGCGCGATCTGCCGCGCGGTTTTCGACGCCCTCGTCGCGGGTCTCGCTTAGGTGCGCGGGCACATCCGGTCGTAACCGGCCTTGATCGCCGCCGCCGGGTCTTCAAGCACCGCCCACCACTCCACCGCGCAACTGCGGTCCTCGGTGGCGAGGCGGCATTCCAGCGTCGGCGCCCGGCCGCCGCCGCGCTGGCTGGCATCGAGGCAGGTGAAGCCGTTGGCGGTGAGATCGGCGCGCACTGCAGCCGGCGATTTACCGCCTTCGCGCGCGCGCAGCTTCGCCTGCAGGCTTTCGCCGTACGCCGCCGGGTTGGTTCCGCGCCACGCGCCGAAGTCGAGGCCGCCGGGGCCGACGCCTTCTGGCGGCGCAGCGCCCGCTGGCCGCTCCAGCGCCACCGGCGCTTCGACCTTGCCGTGGTCTCGTTGAAAAAGGCCTTCCTGCGCTGACGCGACGGAGCAAAGCATGAGGGCGGCCACAGTGGCCGCGATGGTCAGACGCATGAAATCAGTCTCCTCAGTGCCCCGACGTGTCGGGTCCCTGTTGTTTGTCTGGTCGCATTTCCTTCGATGAACCGGGACCACTTCATCGGCAAATGCTCAGCCCACCCGCTTCCAGGTAGAGCCCCCCGGATTGTCCATCACTTCCACGCCCATTCCGGCGAGAACTTGGCGGAGCCTGTCGGCTTCTGCGAAATTCCGCGCCTTGCGGGCCGCCACCCGCTCCTCGACCAACCGGTCGATGTCGTCCACATTGTCGCCGCTGCGGAACCAGGTTTCCGGGTCCGCCTGCAGCACGCCCATCAAGCGGCCGGCGTCGCGCAATGCATCATACAGATGTGACATGTCCTCGGGTTTGGTCGCCTTGTTGGCGTCCGTCGCGAGCTGAAAGAGGACGGCCATCGCCTGCGGCGTGTTCAGATCGTCGCAGAGCGCGGCGATGAACGCCGTCGGCGCCGCGAATGCAGACTCATCCCCGTTTGATGACTCATTTGTAGACTTTTCGGCGTCGCTTGATGACTCGTCTCCGAGCATGGTTTTCAGCCGTCGCAGCGCCCCGTAGAGACGATCGAGGCTCGCCTTCGACTGCTCCAGCAGCGCGCGGGTCCAATCGAGCGGCGCGCGGTAATGCGCGGAGAGGAGCGCCCAGCGCAGCACCTCCCCCGGCCATTCCTTGAGCAGCTCGTTGGCGAGCACGACGTTGCCGAGGCTCTTCGACATCTTCTCGCCCGCCATATCGAGAAAGCCGTTGTGCAGCCACACACGCGCCAGCGGCTTGCCGCTCGCGGACTCCGATTGCGCGATCTCATTCTCGTGGTGCGGAAAGATGAGATCGATGCCGCCGCCGTGGATGTCGATCGTCTCGCCGAGCGTGGCCGCGATCATCGCCGAGCATTCGATGTGCCAGCCCGGACGCCCGGCGCCGAACGGCGCGTCCCAGGACGGCTCGCCCGGTTTCGCGGCCTTCCACAACGCGAAATCGGACGGATGGCGCTTGTCGTTCTCCGCCTCCACCCGCGTTCCCGCAAGCATGTCATCCTGCGAGCGGCGCGAGAGCTTGCCGTAGTCGGCGTCCTCCGCGACGCAGAACCAGACGCCGCTCGAGGCCTTGTAGGCGGCGCCCTTGCCGATCAGCGTCCCGATGATCGCGCACATGCCGTCGATATGCCCCGTCGCCCGCGGCTCCAGCGTCGGCGCCAGGTTGCCGAGCGCGGCCATGTCGGCGCGGTAGATGTCGGCGTAGCGGTTGGTGAGCGCGTCGATCGGCTCGTTCAGCTCCGTAGCGCGCGCGATTATGCGGTCGTCGATGTCAGTGAAATTGCGGGCGTAGACCACATGGTCCTTGCCGTACTTCATCCGCAGCAACCGGAACAAAACATCGAACGCCACTGGCGGGCGGGCGTTGCCGATGTGGGCGTAGTTGTACACGGTGGGCCCGCACACATACATCGTCACCCGCGCCGGATCGGCGGGCGAAAACGCTTCCTTGGCGCGCGTCAGCGTGTTGGTGAGATGGATGTCCATGGCGGGGGTCCGGTTCGGGGCCAGCGTCATACGCTCAAGTATGCCGCGGCGTGAAGGGTGGACAAACGGGTTGCGGCTCCACAAGTCTGTGGTCTGAGCAGCGGAACGCGCTCTCGCCTGCGGCGGGAGTTCCGGGAATGTCCGCATGAGTTTTAGGGAAATGCCACGAATGGACGGCGGCACGAAACCCCGCGTTACCCTGGTCACGCAGCGCCCTACCCGCGAGCAGGCGATGGAAGCCGTGCGCACGCTGCTGGCGTGGGCGGGCGACAACCCGGCGCGCGCGGGCCTGATCGACACCCCCAAGCGGGTGGTGGACGCCTACGAGGAATGGTTCGCCGGCTACGACGCCGATCCCGTCGCGGAACTGTCGCGCACGTTCGAGGACGTGACCGGGTATGACGACATGGTCATCCTGAAGAAGATCGATGTGGAAAGTCACTGCGAGCACCACATGGCCCCGTTCCTGGGCAAAGCGTTCGTGGCCTACATGCCGACCGAAAAAGTGGTGGGTATCTCCAAGATCGCCCGCGTGGTGGAGGTGTTCGCCAAGCGCCTGCAGACGCAGGAAACGATGACCTCCCAGATCGCCGAGACCATCGATGCGGCGCTCGCGCCCCTAGGGGTAGCGGTGCTGATCGACGCGGAACACCAGTGCATGACGACCCGGGGCGTGCACCACAAGGAGGTGACCACCGTCACCACCCAGTTCACCGGGGCATTCAAGACCGATGCGGACCTCAGGAATAGATTCCTGAAACTCGCCGGCTATGGTTGAACGATCTTAAACTTGCGCGATCCCTGTGAGTGGGTGCACTCTCCAGAACCGTCGCAGGAATAGCGCAGTCAAGCGCGCACCGCCTGGGTCGGCCCGCAAATGTCGTCTGAAGAGAGACGCCCATGCTGCTCGCTACCGCATCCGTCGCCACTGGCGCTGAAGACCGTGTCACCTGCAACACCCCCACCCCCCGCAAGAAGGGGTTCACCCGGATTCCCCGGTGGAAGTACGAGGCCCTGCGCCGGGCGATCCACAACGTGGTCGTGTCGGCCGGACGCCGGGGCGCGACGCTGGATGAGCTGATCGAGGAGGCACCCCGCTTCCTCAGCGAAGACGAGAAGGCCGAACTGGGGTCGGTGCCGTGGCACGTGACCACCGTGAAGCTCGATCTTGAGGTCAAGGGCGAGCTGGCCCGCCTCGACGGGGCAACCCCGCTGCGCCACGTCCGGGTGCTCCGCGACGCTGCCTGAGGCCAAATTTGTATGGCGTTTTTGACGGCATGCAAACGCGCGGCCCGAACTGTACAAAAAGTGTACAAACGGTCGCCCGGCAGGCATCGGGCATGACGGACACGGCGCGCGCGGTTAGCGTGTGCGCATGAGCCTCCATATCCACCCCCGCAGCACCGCCGACGAGATCGAACGCGGTGCGGCGTTCATGCCGAAGTTCGACGCCGACGGCCTGATCCCCGCCATCGCACAGGACGCACGCACCGGCGAAGTGCTGATGCTCGCTTGGATGAACGCCGAGGCGCTGGCGAAGACGCTGGAGAGCGGCGCCGCCACCTACTGGTCGCGCTCACGCCAGGCGCTGTGGATCAAGGGCGAGACCAGCGGCCACGCGCAGCGCGTCATCGAGATGCGCGTCGACTGCGACCAGGACGCGATCCTGCTGCGCGTGGAGCAGACCGGGTCTGCGTGCCACACCGGGGCGAAGGATTGCTTTTATCGAGTTGTGGGCAACGGCGGGGCGCTGACGCGGGTGGCATAACCCTGGACTGGACCGCGCGTGACGGAGACGCGCACGGGCTGCTTTGCGTCGGCCATGATTGCGCCTCACCCGGCTGCGTTCGGCGGATACGCGTCGCCGTAGTGCTTCTCCAGTCGTTCGATATTCGTCCAGAACGGCGCGGGCGTCGTGTCGCGCAACAGCGCCTCCAGAATGTCGGTGTGCGCGTGCCAGCCGCCGCTGACATCGACCATCTCGGCGCGCGTCGGCAGCGCGCGATGGGTGATGACGAACAGCACCTCTTCGCCGCGCGCCTCCAGCTCCCACGTCACCTCCGACTTCTCGCCATTGCCCGACCACATGTACGCAAGCGCGCGCGGCGGCTCCCAGCGTGTCATCTTGGCCACCGACGTGAAGCCGGCGACCGCGCCCTTGAACCGCTCCGGCGGCGGCTCGTCGGTGATGTTGCTGTGCATGAAGATGAGTTCACGCGTGCCGTCGACGCGGGGCTCCAGCACGCCGCCGGCAAACCAGCGCGCGCGCTTTTCGGGCTCCACGAGAAACGCCCAGACCCGCTCGATCGGGCCCGGCAGCAGACGTTCGAGGCGCACGGTCTTCGGCGCGGGATTGGTGGCGTAGTTGCTCATGTGAGCCTCCTCACTTTTTTGCGTCATCTTCGCGCAACGCCTGCTCCAGCAGGTCGAGGCGCGCGTTCCAGAGATTGCGTTGCCGCTCGATCCACAGCGCCGCTTCGTCCAGCGGCCTCGGGTTGAACGACAGGAAATGGTCCCGGCCCGCACGCCTTCGCTTCACGAGCCGTGCGCGCTCCAGCACGCGGATGTGCTTGGAGACGGAATTCAGCGAGATCGCGAAGGGCTCCGCGAGTTCCGTCACTCGCGCCTCCCCCGCCGCCAGCCGTTTCAGGATCGCGCGGCGCGTGGGATCGGCAAGCGCGGTCAGCGTGGAATCGAGAGCTCTGGCGGCGGTCATTTATATTCATCCAATAGGATGAATATTGTGAATCTGCATGCGTGAGTCAAGCACCCCACGCTCCGTCATTCCGGACGCGACGCAGTCGCGATCCGGAACCCAGGGGACTGGGCTCGATGCGTGCGTTCACGCCGCCGCGAGATCGCACGCGAACCCCTGGGTTCCGGGTTCGCGCTCCGCGCGCCCCGGAATGACTAAGATGAGAGTTCGCGTTACAACACGGCATGGACAAGACACCGCCGAAGACCGTCGGCGCCTACATGACCCGCGTGCCCGAACCGATGCGCAGCGCGTTGCAGAAACTGCGCGAGACGATCCGCGCCGCCGCGCCCGATGCGGTCGAGGAGATCAGCTACCAGATGCCGGGCATCCGCCAGAACGGCCACGGCGTCGTCACCTACGCGGCGTTCAAGAAGCACATGAGCTTCTTCCCGATGAGCCACGCCGTGGTCGCCGCGCACGCCGAGGCGCTGGCGCCGTTCCTCGCCTCGGCGGGGACGGTGCAGTTCACCGTGGAGAAGCCGCTGCCCGCCGCCCTGGTGAAGAAGATCGTCAAGGCGCGGGTCGCGGAGAATGCGGCGAAGGCGCCGGCGCGCAAGAAAGCGCCGGTTAAGAAAGCCGTTACGAAGAAAGTCCCACGCAAGAAGGCGTGATCCCCTCTGCGATTACGTCGCGAGCTTCTCTAGCGCACTCACGCCCGCGCCGCGCTCCGGCTTCACCTTGAAGCTGGCGACCAGCGCGGTCTGGTAGTCCTTCGCGATGACGGTGGACACCGTGTAGAAATCCGCCACCGCTTCCGCCTTCTTCAGCGTCAGCACGAAGTAGCCGCGGTTGATCGGGTCGTGCCACTTCACTTCCGGATTCACGGCGGTGAACGCCGTGGCGATGTCGATGCCGGTGTCCTTCACGTAGTCGCCCGTGCCCGGCGATGTCACGGAGGATCCCGCGAACTCCACGCCGACGCGCACCTTGCCGTCGTCGCTCATCAGCTCGTTGGCCCATGCTTCATGGCTGTCGCCGGTGAGCACGATGGGATTGGCGTCGGCGGCCGCGAGGATGTCGTAGACACGGGTACGCTGCGCGGGATAGCCGTCCCAGCTGTCGAGCGAGAACGGCACTTTCAGTTTCGTCAGCTGCAGGAATGCGCCGATGCCCGGTTGCAGTTTTTCCAGCTGCGCCACCAGCGCCGCCGGCAGGTTGGAGAAGTCCGGCGCATTGATCCGCGCCATCAGCGTCTGGTTGCCGAGCACCTGCCACACCGTGCCCGCCGAACGCGACGAGGTGACCTGCGCCGTCAGCCAGTCTTCCTGCTGTTTGCCGAGCAACGCGCGCGCCGGATCGGCGAGCCTGGTGCGGCGGAAGCCCTCCACGTCGGGCAGGAACTTCACCCCCGCCGGCGGATTGCGTGGATCGATGGCGCGCACGCGCGCCCAGTCGAGGATCGGGCGCGGGTTGCCGGAGACGAACTCGAATGGCGTCGGCTGCGTTCGCGCACCAGCCGGCGCCTGGCCCGGCGGATAGGGCTTCGGCGCATTGGGATCGGTGAAATCCCACGCCGTCGTCGCCAGCGTCAGATCCTTCGCGTACTCGAGCTGCTGGGTGCGCGCGAGCAGCCGCGTCTCCAGCATTATGATGGTGGCGAGATCACCGAACTGGAACGCGCGGTTGATCGATTCAAAAGCGGCGCCCGCCACCGAATCGCGGATCGGCATCCACTCGTAGTAGGCCTGCAGCGCCGCCCGCTTGCGCGCGCCCCAGTCGCCTTCGTTGTTTTCCGGATTGTGATTCTGCGCGCCGCCGTTCCAGGAATCGTTGGCGACCTCGTGATCATCCCACACCACGATCCACGGGGCGGCCGCGTGCGCGGCCTGCAGCTCCGGCTCTTCCTTGTACTGGGCGTGGCGCGCGCGGTAATCGCCGAGCGACACGATCTCCGTCTCCGGCTTCGGCAGACGCCCGAGCCTGAGCGCGGCGTCCCCGCCGTAGCCGCTCAAGCCATACTCGTAGAGGTAGTCGCCGAGGTGCAGCACCACGTCGATGTCAGGCTGCTTCGACAGCGACTCGTAGACGTTGAAGAACCCGAACGGATGGTTCGCGCACGACACGACGCCGATCTTGAGTTCGTTGACGCCGCCGCGCGGCAATGTGCGCGTCTTGCCGATGGGCGAGCGCTGGTTGCCGCACAGAAAGCCATAGTAGAGCCGCTGGTTGGGACCGAGCCCCTGCACGTCGATCTTCACGGTGTAGTCGCGTTCGGCGGTGGTGGTGATCTCGCCAGTCTGCACCACGGCCTTGAGGTCACGGTCGCGCGCCACGATCCAGCGCACCGGCACATCGCCGCCGCCTTCCGGCGTCGCCCGCGTCCAGATGATCACGCGGTCCTGCCCCGGATCGCCGCTGGCGACGCCGTGCTTGAAGGCCATCACGCCATTGTAGCGCGGCGCGCGCACCGCTGCCCCGCACGCCGCTGTCGCCGTGACGGCAGCCCCGCCCGCAAACGCCGCCAATGCGCCGCGCCGTGTTACCTTGGCCATGACCGTCTCCCCAAAAGTATTTGGCCGAAACCAACGGCCACCGACACGCGAAGTCAACCGGCCCTAGGCGGCGCCATCCAGCATGCTCTTGAAGCCGCTCGGCGCGTGCGGGCCGATCACCAGCTGCTCCACGATGCCGACGCCGTCGGAGCCCGTGCCGCCGCCTTCATGGCGCGCCTTGGCGACGGCCTGGATGTGCAGGTGCATGGGCAGCATCGGGTCGAGATCAGCGGGACGGAAATCCTCGCGCGCCTCGACGAGTTCGCCCTTCCACTGGCCGTGACCCCACTCGGGGTGGCCGTAGCCGATGCCCTTCATCATGAAGGTCTCGAGCGGCGTCCACGTCACCTTGTGATCGCGCCCGGCCGAATCCTTCCCGGTGAGCACGGCGGACGTCGCGTGGCGTTTGCCCTTCGCCCACGCCATCTGCATCTTCGGATCGTGCAGGTGGAATTCCTGGTTGGCGTTCGAGCCGTCCATCGCCAGCGACGCGCGCGTGTTCCAGGCCACGCCCTCGGCGTCGTCGTTGACGTGGTAGTAGAGCGACAGGTTGGGAAAGTTCGTCGGCGTCCACAGCCAGTAGAACTGCGGGGCCATCGCCGGGACCTGCGGCTGCGCGTCGGCGGCGCCGATCGGGCGCACGCCCCACGAACGATCCCGCGTGCCGAGCCCGCCTTCATACGTCTCGCGCTTGCCGTCGACTTCCACCCAGCCCGACCAGCGCACGTTCTGCGTGAAGCGCGTCAAGTCCATCATCGTGCGCGGCCCGATGCGGCGCGTGAAGCGCGGCTCCTGAATCGGAAAGCTGCGGCCTTCCATGACAAGATCGGCCTTGATCCCGTCCTTGCTGTCGATGAGTAGGCGCAGTTTCTGCAACGGCTCAATCACCTCGATACGGATCGGGCCGACCTGCGTGTCCATCCGCTCCATGCCGAGCAGGCGCGAGCCGTGCACGCAATGCTGGACGCCGTCGCGCAGCACCGAAAAGTGCGCGTCCGCGACGTTGAGATGCGGATAGACACCGAAGCCTACGCCGAAATACCCGCCGCCGTCCGGGCGATAGCCGCAGAAGAAATAGCGGTCGTAGAAGTTGCGGTCGGTCCCCGAGAACGCGATCGGCTCCGGCGTCTGGTGGATCGGATACTCGTCGCCCTTGGTGAGCACTTGGCGCCTCCTTATCGTTGTTTCGCCAACGGTAGTCCCCCGCGCAACATTCGTCACCCTCGCCACACGAGCGCATGGGCATGGACGGCCTCGTCCATGCCTTCGACCTCCGACACCTGACGCGAACGAGGCAGTCCGCGCTCCACGGCGCAGCGCGTTCGACCATTCCTTCCCCAACGACACCTGTACGTATCGCCCGCCGTCGCAGTAGTGTCGCCCCATGACAGGCATGACCGTCGACGAGATCAACGCCTTCTTCGACCGGGGCTTTCCCGGCCGCACCGGCGCCCTGCGCGTGGACCACGCCGACGGGAAGACGGCCAGCTGCCGCATTCGCTACGACGAGAGCCAGCTCCGTCCAGGCGGCACGCTGTCGGGACCCACGATGATGGGGCTGGCGGACTCGGTGGTCTACGCGCTGATCTTCTCCGCCGTCGGCTTCACGCCGCTGGCGGTGACGACCAATCTGTCGATCAACTTCCTGCGCAAACCCAAGCCTGCCGATCTCATCGCCGAGGCGCGCACGCTGAAGCACGGCAAGGCGCTGTTCGTGGCCGACGTGATCATCCGCTCCGATGGCGATGACGATCCCTGCGCGCATGCGGTCGTGACGTACTCCATACCGCCGGTAAAGAGCGCCTAGGCGGCCAGCGCTTTCGCATCGGCGGCGGCTTCCGCGATCGTCTTCCGGTACTGCACCTTGTGGCGATCAAGGCCGTGACTGAGCAACGCGCGCAACACAGGCGACCGCGCCGCCACGAAGTAGACCTGCGCGCCGTCCTTCGCGGCCCGCCGCACGAAGGCGGCCATCGTCGCCGCTGCGGAAGAGTCTATGAGCGGCACTTCGGAGAAGTCGATCACGTACGCCTTCGGACGCACGCCGATACGGTCGAGCGCCGCCGACACGCTCGCGGCGGCGCCGAAGAAAAACGCGCCGGAGATGCGATAGATCACGATGTCGGGGTCTGCCGACACCTCCGCGTCGAAGCCCTCATCGGAACCGGCACTGGAAGCGGCGCGCACTTCCACCGAATCCGCCAGACGGTGGAGTAGAAGCAGCGCGCCCATGCTGAAGCCGACGACGATCCCCGTGGCCAGATCGACGAACACCGTGAGCAGGAAGGTGGCCAGCAGCACGGCGGCGTCGCCGCGCGAGGCGCGCAGCAGGATCGCGAATTCGTGCTTCTCGGCCATGTTCCAGGCGACGACGACGAGCACGCCGGCCAGCGCCGCCAGCGGAACGTAGCCCAGCAATGGCGCGGCGACCGCGAGGAACAGGAGAATGAACAGCGAATGGAGAATACCCGCGATGGGCCCGTGCGCGCCCGCGCGCACGTTCGTGGCCGTGCGCGCGATCGTGCCCGTTACGCAGATGCCGCCGAACAGGCTGGACGCGATATTCGCCGCTCCCTGCGCCACCAGTTCGACGTTGGAGCGGTGCCGCCGCCCGCTCATGCTGTCGGCCACCACCGCCGACAACAGGCTCTCGATTCCCCCGAGCAGCGCGAACGCCGCCGCGTCCGGCAGCACGGCGAGGATTTTCGCGAACGAGAACGACGGCAGCGCCGGCGCCGGCAGCATGTGCGGCAGCGCGCCGAACTTCGAACCGATCGTCTCCACCGGCAGTCCCGCGACGATGACGGCGATCGATGCGATCAGAACCGCAATCAGGAACGCCGGCCATTGCGGACGGAACTGGCGGACAAGCAGGATCACGCCGACGGTCAGCGCGCCGATGATCATCGCCGCGGGCGACGCCGTCGGCAAAGCCTTGACGATCGCCGCGATCTTCGCCGCGAATTCCGCCGGCTCTCCGCCCACAAGGCGTTCGCCGATCAGCCCGGTTAGCTGGCTCGCGAAGATGATGAGCGCGATGCCGGCGGTGAAGCCGACCGTCACGGGATAGGGAATGAACTTGATGAAGCTGCCGAGGCGCAGAAAGCCAACGGCCATCAGGATGAGCCCGCACAGGAATGTCGCCAGTATCAGCCCGTCAACGCCATGCCGCATCACGGTGGCGGCGACGAGGACGATGAAGGCGCCCGCAGGCCCCGCGATCTGGAAGCGGCTGCCGCCTAGCAGCGACACGACGAAGCCGCCGACGATGGCGGTGTAGAGCCCACGATCGGGCGTGACGCCAGAAGCGATCGCGATCGCCATGGAGAGCGGCAACGCCACGATCGCCACGGTGAGTCCGGCGACAGCGTCCGCGCGCAGCGCCTTGAGATCGTAGCCTTCCTGCAGAACCGTAAGGAGCTTCGGACGGAACGGCTGGACCGGCCCGGTTGTGGCGGCGCGGGCGGTCATCGGCGGTTTGCGGGGGTGATCTGCATGGCGTTGCGTGACCTTGCGCGCCCAGCGGCAAACCGCAAGTATCCGGGCGCGGGTATGTGTCCCGATCCTGTCGAGACGGTGAAGGCATGAGCCGGTTTGGCGCCTATGCGGTGATCGGCGCGCTGTCGGGCTGCGTCTCAGTGATCGTCGGCGCGTTCGCGGCGCATGGGATATCTGATCCCCACGTGAAGGACCTGCTCGACGTCGGCGCGCGCTACCAGTTCATGCATTCGATGGCGTCGATCGCCTCGCTCACGTTCTGGAGTTGGGGCGCGACGCGCGCGCGGTTCGCGCCCCCGATTTTCTTCCTCGGCATGATCGCGTTCTGCGGTTCGCTCTATGCGCTCGCGTTCGGTGCGCCGCGCTGGACCGGCGCTGTCACGCCGCTCGGCGGCGTACTGTTCATCGCCGGGTGGCTCGTGCTTGCATGGGCCGGCCTTACGCTCGAAAACCCGAAGAAGACCAAGGGAGATGACGCGCCATGACCACGCAAATGCCGCCTGTTGACTACGTCCAGACTAACGGCATCCGCATGGCGGTGTACGAGGCCGGCCCCGTGCAGCAGAAGCCGCCGCTCATCCTCTGCCACGGCTTTCCGGAGCTGGCGTTCTCCTGGCGCCACCAGGTGCGCGATTTGCCAAAGCGTGGCCTGCGCGTCATCGCGCCCGACCAACGCGGCTACGGTCTCACCGACCGGCCGGCGGCGATCGAAGCCTACGACATCGAACATCTCTGCGCCGATCTCGTCGGACTGCTTGACGCCAAGGGCATCGAGAAAGCGGTGTTTTGCGGCCACGACTGGGGTGGCATTGTCGTCTGGCAGATGGCGATGCGCCATCCGGACCGCGTCGCCGGCGTCATCGGCGTCAACACGCCGTTCATGCCGCGCCCGCCCGCCGACCCGATCGCCATCATGCGCAAGCGCATGGGCGACGAGATGTACATCGTCCACTTCCAGAAGCCCGGCGAAGCGGACGCGGCGCTTGCGAAGAGCGTGTCGAACACGATGCAGCTCTTCATGAAACGTCCGATGGACGGCATGTTTGGCGAAGCGCAAAGCGCCGGACTCGCCAGCGAGCGCAAGGAGGGCGACCCCTCCGTCTTCCCGCTCGTGCAGCTGGTGCAGATGTACGATCCCGCCTTCGATCCGCGCGAGAAATTCCTGACTGACGACGAGATGGCGTTCTTCGTCGATACATTCGCGCGCACCGGCTTCACCGGCGGCATCAACTGGTACCGCAACTTCACCCGCAACAGGGAACGCTCCGGCGCCATCGTGGAGCGCGTGGACGCGCCCTCGCTGATGATCATGGCCGAGAAGGACGCCGTGCTGCCGCCGTCCTCCGCCGACGGCATGGAGACGTGGGTCCCGAAGCTCGACCGCCAGCTGGTCAGGGACTCCGGTCACTGGACCCAGCAGGAGAAGCCCGAGGAGGTCACCCGGGTCATCGCCGACTGGATGGACAAGACATTCGGACCCTTCTGAATCTGGCCGTTCCAATCGCCCCAACGGTGACGCGCCCTTGCCCGGAGCGTCGCCAAACCTTACGCAACGAACCCATGAACGCCCCCTCCAGCCCGCCGCGCCGCGACCTCTACGGCGCAGTCGAACCCTTCCACAGCGAGCAGCTTCGGGTGTCGCCGCGCCACGTGATCTACGTGGAGCAGTGCGGCAGCCCGCGTGGCCTGCCGGCGCTGGCGCTGCATGGCGGCCCCGGCGGCGGCTCCAGCCCGGAGATGCGGCGCTTCTTCGATCCCTCGCGCTACCGCCTCGTGCTGTTCGACCAGCGCGGCTGCGGCCGCTCCACCCCGCACGCCGAGATCGCCGAGAACACCACCTGGGATCTCGTCGCCGACATCGAGAAGATCCGCGAACGCCTCGGCATCGAGAAGTGGCTGGTGTTCGGCGGCTCGTGGGGCTCCACGCTCGCGCTGACCTACGCATCGATGCACCCGGATCGGGTCGCCGGCATCGTGCTGCGCGGCGTCTTCCTGCTGCTGGAGTCCGAGATCCGCTGGTTCTACCAGAACGGTGCGAGCAACATCTTCCCCGACGCGTTCGAGCGCTACGTGGCGCCGATCCCGGCGGTCGAACGCGACGATCTGGTCAACGCGTTCCACCGCCGCCTGATGTCCGACGACCGCGCGGTACGCCTGGCGGCGGCGCGCGCATGGGCGCGGTGGGAAGGCGAGACCATCTCCATAGCCGGGCCGTCCGGCCTGCCACAGCGCTTCAACGACGACCGCTTCGTGGAGGCCTTCGCGCGGCTGGAGGCGCACTACTTCGTCAACAAGGGCTTCTTCCCCGAAGACGGCTGGCTGCTGAAGCAGACCCCGAAGCTGCGCCACATTCCCGCGCGGCTGATCCACGGCCGCTACGATGTATGCACGCCCTACTCGTCCGCGTGGGCGCTGAAGCGCGCATGGCCGGAGGCGGAACTGGAGACGGTGGGCGACGCCGGGCACTCCAGCCTCGAACCCGGCATCGTGGATGCGCTGATCCGCGCGACGGATCATCTGGCCGATCACGCGCGCTGGTAGGCGCCCCTACCTCACCACAGGAACCCGCGCGTCGCGCTCTGGTCGCGGTGCAGGTCGATCGACAGCACCAGCGCATAGCCGGCCATCAGCGTCAGCATCGCGGTGCCGCCGAACGAGATCAGCGGCAGCGGAATGCCGACCACCGGCATGAGGCCGATCACCATCGACGTGTTGATGACAACGTAGAGCCCCAGCGTCATGGCAATCCCGGCCGCCGCGAGGCGCCCGAACATGGTGCGCGCGCGCATGGACACCGCCATGGTCAGAGCGAACAGCGCGAAATAGAGCGCGAGCACCGCGAACGCCCCGAACAACCCGAACTCCTCGCCGATCATCGTGAAGATGAAGTCGGTGTGCTTTTCCGGCAGGAAATCGAGCTGCGACTGCGAGCCCTGCAGATAGCCCTTGCCGAACAGCCCCGCCGACCCGATCGCAATTTTCGACTGCGAGACGTGGTAGCCGGTGCCGAGCGGATCGGCTTCGGGGTTGAGGAAGGTGTTGATGCGGTCGCGCTGGTACTGGTGCAGCACGAAGAAGTACGCCGCCACCGCGCCGCCCACCGCCGCCACGCCGGCAGGAATAATGTAGCGCCAGCGCAGGCCCGCCAGGAACATGATCGCCACGCCGGCGAGCGCGATGAGCATGGCGGTGCCGAGGTCGGGCTGCTTCATGACCAGCGCCACCGGCGCGCCGATCATCAGCAGAGGTGGAATGGACCAGAGCAGAGTGCCCGCGTGACGCGGATCCAGATTCTGGAAATAGCGCGCGAGCGCCAGCACGATGCCGATCTTCATCATCTCCGAGGGCTGCAGCGAGATCGGTCCCACGTCGAGCCAGCGCGTAGCGCCCATCCGCGTCTCGCCGAACAGCTCCACCCCCACGAGCAGCAGCAGCGTGCCGAAGTAGACCGGGTACGCGATCGCCAGCCACATGCGCGCATCGAACAGCGCGATGCCGATGGCGATGGTCAGCACCAGCGCAAAGCGCGATCCGTGCGACAGCGGCCGCCCGGCCCACGACCCTTCCGCCGCCGAGAAGTGCATGATCACGCCGAACACGGCGAGCGCGCAGAGCAACGTGATGATCGTCCAGTTGAGGCGCGAGAGCTTGTCGCCGATGCCGCGCGGGCGGCCGGACGATGACATCATCGTCATGCGGGGCTCCGTTCCGGCTGCGCGTTGCGCGCTTCCAGCGTGCTGATGGTGGCCGCGGCTTTGTTGGACGGATCACGCAGCAGCACGAGGCGCATGACGTCCGCCGCGACGGGCGCCGCGGCGGCGGAGCCGCCGCCGAGGTAGCGATCGACGCTGCCGCCGTGTTCGATGACGATGGCGCAGGCGTAGCGCGGTTTGTGCACCGGGCCATAGCAGACGTAGAGCGAGTGATCGCGCATCGCCCAGTCCAGATCATTGTTGCTCTTCACGCCGCGCGCGCGTTCGGCGGCGGTGATGGCGCGCACCTGCGCGGTGCCGGTCTTGCCGCCCATCTGCACCTGCAGGTAGCCCGGTGGCGCGGTCGGCGCCTGCACCGTGGCGTTGGTGGCGGGATCGTACCAGAGGCCGAGATTGCCGGTGGAGCGATACGAGGTGCCACCCGGTTCGCTGGCGACGCCGAAGCAGCCGTACTGCATGATCCGCAGCGCTTCCGGATTGATGCCGACCGGTTTGAGCGGCGCCGGCGGCGCAACGCCGGGCCCTTCCTTCACCAGACGGGGCACAACCGACATACCGCCGTTGGCCACCCGCGCCATCATCACCGCCAGCTGCAGCGGGCTCGCCAGCAGATCGCCCTGCCCGATCGCGGTGTTGAGCACGATGCCCGCCGGCATCGGGTCGCGGCGTTTGGATTTCCACCACGCCTCATCGGGCACGACGCCGGGCGACACCGAGGGCAGGCTGATATCGTACTTCACGCCAAGACCCAGCGCGCGCGCGGTATCGGCGAGGCGCTGTTGTCCGGCGCGCAAGCCAGCCTGGTAGAAGAACACGTCGCACGAGCCCTTCATGGCGCCGTGGAGGTCGACGGAGCCGTGGCCCTTGCGCTGCCAGCAGTGGAAGTTGCGGCCACCGAACGGGAAGTAGCCGGGGCAGTTGACGCGGAAGTTGGCGGGAATGCCTGCGTCGATGGCGGCGATGCCGGTGCAGATCTTGAACGTGGAGCCCGGTGAGTAGGCGCCCGTGACCGCCTTGCTGAACAACGGTTTATAGGGGTCCTCGTTCAGTTCCTTGAAGCGCGCGAGCGAGATACCGTTGACGAATTCATTGGGATTGAAGCCGGGCGACGACGCCAGCGTGATGAGTTCGCCAGTGATCACGTCGATCACCACGCAGGCGCCGCTCAACCCCGCCATCCGCTCCATCGCCGCGCGCTGGCATTCGGCGTCGATGGTAAGCACAACGCCGCGCCCGGGCTTGGGCGCCCGGGTTTCGCCGCCGACTTCGTTGATCACGCGGCCCGACGCGTTGACCTCCACCATCCGCCAGCCGGCTTCGCCGTGGATGTCGTTCTCCAGCTGCGCTTCAAGGCCCGACTTACCGACGCGCACGTCCGGATTGCGCAGGTACACCGCGCGGCGCTCGTCGCCCTCGGAGATGACCGCATCGATCTCGCGCTGGTTGGGCTTCTGCACGTAGCCGATGGGATGCGCGAACGCGATGTCCTGCGGATAGCGCCGCACGAGGCTCGTCTCCGCACGCACGCCCGGCAGATCCGGCAGGCGCACGTTGACGGCGCTGAACTCGTCCCAGCGCAGGCCCTGGCGGATGATGACCGGATCGGAGCGCTTGGCCGCGCGCGCTTCACGCAGGCGTTTGACGATCGTTTCCTCGGGCATGCCCAGTACCAGGCCGACTTCGCGGATGGTGCGCTCGAGATTCTCGACACCCACCTGCTCGGGGATCAGCAGCACGCGGTAGTCGGGACTGGTGACCGCCAGCATCTCGCCGAAGCGGTCATAGAGCACACCGCGCGGCGGGGCGATGATGCGCTGGTCGAAACGGTTGTCGCGCGCTTCGTCGGTGTAGGTTTCGGTGACGAGGTTCTCAGCCTGCAGGTAGGCAAGCCGCGTCACGATCGCGCCCATGGCTACCGCCGCCCCGCCCGAGATCAGGATGGCGCGGCGGCTGAAAACGCTGTGCAGGTCACGCTTGGCTGTCGACATGTCAGACCGTGTTTGTATCCATGTAGAGGGGACGCACGAGCGGAAAGAGCGCGGCGGTCAGCGCACAGGCCTGCGCGAACGGCGCGATGCCGATGTGGCCGCCCACCGCCCACGGCGCGATCAGCGCGGCGACGCCGCAGAGGCCCACGCACATGGCGATAAAGCCGGCCCACAGCGACCACACGTTGGGCGACCGCATGGTCCGCGCCGTGATCCAGCCGATGAGGTACGCAAACAGATAAAGGATCATGTAGAGACCCGCCGGCCCGCCCGCCAACTGATCCTGCAGCAGACCGAGGGCTGCGAGCGTCGCCGGCGCGCGGATTCCGCGCAGCGCATCGATCCGCTCCATCTCGTCGGCTTCCGCCGCCCAGCCGTAGGCCGCCCAGAGCACGCCCATCGGCGTCCATGGGTACGCCGCGAGCGGGCCCAGCGGGAACGCCGGCAGGATCACGCTCACCACCGCCACCACGAACCCGATCAGGCGCAGGCCGCCGCGCTGGGTATCCGGAGTGAGAAAGGTCGTCTTCACGAGCTTTGCTTCATTGCGGCGGCCCCGTCGGCGGGATGACCACCGTGTCGGGCGCGGGCGGCGCGGCGTCATCACCGGCGGAGCCCGGCGGTGGCGGCGTCGGCGGCGGCAGGATCACGCGACGCACGGGCGGCGCCGGCGCGGCCAGCGTCATCGCCGGCGCGTAGGTGGACGGATTGAGCCCCGGCAGCGGCGGGCCGGGGTCCTCGATCGGCGCCAGTTCGGGCGTCTCGGCGGGCGCATACGGAATGAGCCGCACATAATCGATCGGCGCGCCGGCGGCGGCCAGGCGCACCCGCCATTCGCCATCGGCTTTCCGCTCCGCCACGCCGATCAGCAGACCACGCGGGAAAACCCCGCCGTCGCCCGACGTGACCACGCGCTCGCCTTCGCGCAGCGCGTTTGTCGGCACCTGGTGATCGAGGCGCGGCTGGCGCAGCTCGATCTGTCCGGTATCGAGGCGCGGCAACGTCGAGGCATCGCCCGACAGCATCGCACGCACGCGGCTCTGCAAGCCCATCACCGGCACGCGCGAGTTGAAATCGTCGAGCAGCAGCACCCGCGACGAGCGCTTGCCGAGCGCCACGACACGGCCCACCAGCCCGTTTTCGTTCACCGCCACGTAGCCGCGCTTCACACCGTGGTCAGACCCGGCATTCGCCAGCAGGGTGCGCTTGAACGGCCCGCCCGCGTCAAGGATGAGCCGCGCTGAGACGGCGTTCTGCAACTGCGTGCCGACCCCGAACGACTCCGGCGGCATTTTCAGCAGCGTCTCGTACCGCTCCATGCGCTCCGACAGCGCCAGCGCGGTTTCGCGCCATTGCCGCAGTTGCTGGTTTTCCTTTTCGAGCGCCTCGATCCGCTCGGTGGCGGACCACGCATCGCCGGCGCGCTTGAAGAAACGGCCTGTTGCCGCAGCCGGCCCCGCGCCGGCGCGTACGCCTTCTGCGGTGACGTCGTCGACGCTTGTGCCGCCGTTGCCGTCGCCGCGCATCACGATGAAGGCAACCCCGACGCCGACCAGCGCCAGCGCGGAAATGACCCCGACCGTGACCTGAACGCCGGTGCGGCGCGCGCTGCCTCTACGTCTCGCCACGGCCCTGATCCCTCGACCTTGCGGCCCGCATTCTTCGACCTAGACGTCGGGCGTCAACAGCCGTCGGCCTTCGGGGGTGTTGAGGTGCTCCAGCGCCTTGCCGCAGCCGAGCACGACGCACGCCAACGGATCGTCCGCGATCGAGACGCGGATCGAGATACGCTCGGTGAGCACGGTGTCGAGATTGCGCAGCAGCGCCCCGCCCCCGGTGAGCATGATGCCGACATCGTAGATGTCGGCGGCCAGTTCGGGCGGCATGTTGT
Source organism: Hyphomonadaceae bacterium (assembly GCA_031414315.1). Lineage (GTDB taxonomy): Bacteria > Pseudomonadota > Alphaproteobacteria > Caulobacterales > Aquidulcibacteraceae > VFBF01. Next base: position 19,392 of record JANNVF010000162.1, read on the forward strand.
CGAACGCCTGCTTCACCGCTTCGACGATGTGGGCGACGGGATCGGTGAGCGCCTCGGCGACCATCGCCTCGGTGACAGCGACTTCCTTCGGCGTGCCGCCGATATTGTCGCGGCCCTTGATCATCAGGGTGAGGCCGTGGCCTTCGTCCGGCGCCTTGGCGGTGCCGATTTCCTTCTTGATGCGCTCCGCCGTGGAGTCGCCGATCAGCAGGTTCTCGGTGCGGCGCAGATACTGGATGATGGCTTCATCCATCTTGTCGCCGGCGACGCGCAGCGAGCGCGACCACACGACGCCGCCCAGCGAGAGCACCGCGATTTCCGTGGTGCCGCCGCCGATGTCGACGACCATGCAGCCGGAGGGATTGTCGATCTGGAGGCCGGCGCCGACGGCGGCCGCCACGGGTTCTTCAATGAGCTTCACGTCGCGGGCGCCGGCCGCCTGCGCGCTCTCCAGGATCGCGCGCCGCTCCACCGGGGTCGCCCCCGTGGGCACGCAGATCACGATACGCGGACTGATCAGCGTCGGGCGCGGCATCACCTTCTTGATGAACTGCTTGATCATCTCCTCGGCGACGTCGAAGTCGGCGATGACCCCGTCCCGCAGCGGCCGGATCACGTCCATCATCTTGTGGGTCTTGCCGAGCATGCTCTTGGCTTCGGCGCCCACCGCGTGGACGACCTTGCGCCCGCCCTCGGTGACGTACGCGACCACGGACGGCTCGTTCAGCACGATGCCGCGACCCTTCACGTAGATCAGGGTGTTGGCCGTCCCCAGGTCGATAGCCAGATCCGGGGCGACAAGACCAAAGAAATTCCCGAACATCGAACCTCTCAAACGCCGACCACGCAGGCCTTCAGCCCCGATGCTGTGCGGTCTAGCGAGCAATCCTTACGTTTACGCAAACCTTTTGCCCAAAACCGTCCCAAGGTGCCCAAACCCTTGTCCCGGCTGTGAAAGTCGCCCGCCAAGAGCCCGATCCCGGCACACGCAGCCACCGAATCAGGCGTTCGACTCACTCTTCTCACGCGAAGTCTATCGAGTGCATGACAGGGATGAAGGGCGCAAGGGAGGTTCACAGGGCCGCCGGCCGGCCTTGCGGACCCTTGCGAGGGTCTCCGCGTATGTGAAAGGTTCGCAATCCCTTGCTGGAGGCCGTTATGCCCAACCTTTCGACCTGGTCGCCGACCGCCCTTGGCGCCCTGCGCATCGTCACCGGCCTGCTGTTCATGGAGCACGGAACCCAGAAGCTGCTCAGCTTTCCGGCGGGCGAGCATGGCGGGGCGGAGCTGATGTCGCTGATGGGGCTGGCCGGCGGGCTGGAGATGATCGGCGGCGCGCTGATCGTGCTCGGCTTGCTGACCCGGCCGGTGGCGTTCGTGCTCTCGGGCCAGATGGCGGTCGCCTACTGGATGGCGCACGCGCCTTCCAGCCCCTTCCCGATCAACAACGGCGGCGACGGGGCAATCCTCTACTGCTTCATCTTCCTCTACCTCGTGTTCGCCGGGCCGGGCCGGTTCGCGGTGGATGACCTGATCGGCGCGCGCAAGCCGGCCGCCTGAGCGCCACGACACCTCCCGTTACGTCAGCCCGTCTCGCGCTTGCACACGCGCGCGCACCCATTACGGTGACGCGCACGTCAGCACGTCGAGGGATTGCATGCGGTTCGAAGGCACCACCAATTACGTCGCCACCGACGACCTGAAGGTCGCGGTCAACGCCGCGATCACGCTTGAGCGGCCGCTGCTGGTGAAGGGCGAACCCGGCACCGGCAAGACCGTGCTGGCGATCGAGGTGGCCAAGGCGCTCGGCGCGCCGCTCATCGAGTGGCACATCAAGTCCACCACCAAGGCCAACCAGGGCCTCTACGAATACGACGCGGTCATGCGCCTGCGCGACAGCCAGCTGGGCGACGAACGCTCCAGCGACATCCGCAACTACATCAAGAAGGGCAAGCTCTGGGAGGCGTTCACCTCCGACGTGCGCCCGGTGCTGCTGATCGACGAGGTCGACAAGGCCGACATCGAATTCCCGAACGATCTCCTGCAGGAACTCGATCGCATGGAGTTCTACGTCTACGAGACCAACGAGACGATCAAGGCGAAGGTCCGCCCGCTCGTGATCATCACCTCCAACAACGAGAAGGAGCTGCCGGACGCCTTCCTGCGCCGCTGCTTCTTTCACTACATCCGCTTCCCCGACGACGCGACGATGCAGGCGATCATCGACGTGCACTATCCGAAGATCAAAGGCCGCCTCGTGGGCGAGGCGCTGAAGATCTTCTACGACATGCGCAAGGTGCCGGGCCTGAAGAAGAAGCCGTCCACGTCGGAGCTGCTCGACTGGCTGAAACTGCTAATGACCGACGAGATCGACCCGGAAATCCTGCGCAACAAGGACCCGACGAAGCTGATCCCGCCCCTGCACGGCGCGCTGCTGAAGAACGAGGCGGACGTGCAACTGTTCGAGCGGCTGGCGTTTCTGGCGCGGCGCGAGCAGCGGGGAAGTTAAGGCGCGCGGGGCGGGCCGTTTCATTCCTGCACCGTTCATGCTATGATCCGGTCATGCCCGACCTTCTCTCTCGCATCACAATCCGCGCCGAACAGTGTCATGGTCACCCGTGCATCCGGGGCATGCGCGTGCGCGTGGTGGATGTACTGGAGATGCTGGCCGGCGGCATGACCCATGCCGAAATCCTCGCTGACTATTCCTATCTGGTGGAGGACGACATCCGGGCCGCCATCGCTTACGCCGCGCGAGAGCTCGACCATCCCGTGGCCACGGCGGCGGAGTGAAGTTCCTCGTCGATGCACATCTGCCGCCGCGCCTCGCCGTCTGGTTGCGGGCGCGCGGCCATGACGCCGAGCACGTGGAAGAGGTGGGCCTCCGCGACGCCGATGATGGTCCGATCCGCAATCACGCCCTCGCAGCGGGTGCCATACTGGTCACCAAGGATCGCGACTTCGTTCGCGAAGCGCCACCGCTCCGTATGATCTGGGTCCGCACCGGCAACGTACCGAACCGCGCGTTGTTCGCGCGCTTCGGCGCCTGCTGGACATCGACTGAGGCCGAACTGTCCGCCGGTGCAGATATCGTCGAAGTCCAGTGACGACCTCGGACTTGGAGGCGGGGGAGCTGGTCTCCCGCTACGG
>JANNVF010000163.1:0-7836 GCA_031414315.1 Hyphomonadaceae bacterium
CTGCTGATGCATTGCCGCCTGATATCTACCGTCTACGCCGCCGTCGGCAGCTTGTAGTCCTTGAACGTCTCGCGCAGCGCCATCTTGTTGATCTTGCCGGTGGCGCCGAGCGGGATCGCGTCCACGAACACCACGTCATCCGGCGTCCACCACTTGGCGATCTTGCCTTCGAGGTAGTTCATGATCGCCTCGCGCACCGGGGTTTCGCCGGGTTTTGGCTGGATGATCAGCAGCGGTCTTTCATCCCATTTCGGGTGGTACACGCCAATGACAGCCGCGTTTGCGACGCCCGGCGCGCCGAGCGCGATGTTCTCGATGTCGATCGAGCTGATCCATTCGCCGCCGGACTTGATCACGTCCTTGGCGCGGTCGGTGATGGTCATGAAGCCCATCGGACAGATCGTCGCCACGTCGCCCGTGTCGAACCAGCCGTCGGCGTCGAGCACCGTGCCGTCGGGGTTCTTGGCGCCCTCATTCTTGAAGTAGGCCTTGGAGACGGCCGGCCCGCGCACAAGCAGCCGCCCGAACGCCTTGCCGTCGCGCGCCATCTCGGCGCCCTCGTCGTTGACGATCTTCATCTCGACGGTGAACGGCGTGCGCCCCTGCTTGAGCTTCAGCTTGATGCGTTCTTCGTGCGCGATGCTTTCCTGCGCCGGCCCCATCGAGCACAGCGTGCCCATCGGGCTCATCTCGGTCATGCCCCACGCGTGGATGACTTCGACGCCGTAGTCTTCCTCGAACGCACGCAGGATCGCTTCCGGCACCGCCGAGCCGCCGATGACCACGCGCTTCAACGTGGAGAGTTTGAGCTGGTTGTCGCGCAGGTGCGCCAGCAGCATCAGCCACACCGTGGGCACCGCCGCCGTGAACGTGACCTTCTCTTCTTCCAGAAGTTCGTAGATCGATTGCCCGTCGAGCTTGGCGCCCGGCATCACCATCTTGGCGCCCGCCATCGGCGCGATGAATGTCAGCGCCCACGCATTGGCGTGGAACATCGGCACCACCGGCAGCACCACATCCCTTGCACGAAGCCCGAAAGCGTCTCCACCGTTCGCCGCGAACGCATGCAGCATGTTGGAGCGGTGCGAGTAGAGCACGCCCTTCGGGTTACCCGTCGTACCCGACGTGTAGCAGAGGCCCGCCGCCGTGTTCTCGTCGAACCCGCCCCACTTCACATCCTGCGGACGCCCGGCGATCCACTCCTCGTACGGGACGGCGTTCTTCAGCGCCGTTTTCGGCAAGTGCGCGCGATCGGTGAGGATCACGAAGCGCTCCACCGTCTGAAGCAGGCCCGCGATCTTCTCCACGATCGGCACGAACGTGAGATCGACGACGAGCACCTTGTCACCCGCGTGATTGGCGATCCAGGCGATCTGCTCGGGCAGCAGGCGCGGGTTGAGCGTGTGCAGCACCGCGCCGACGCCCATCGTCCCGAACCAGACCTCCATGTGCCGCGCGGTGTTCCAGGCCAGCGTCGCCACCCGGTCTCCGACGCCGACGCCCGCGTCGCGCAGCGCGTGCGAGACCTGCTTGGCGCGGCCCCACATCTCGCCGTACGTGGTCCGCACCAGCGGCCCCTCGACACTGCGGCTGACGATTTCCCGGTCGGGGTTGGTGATCTTCGCGTGGTCCAGGACCCGATCGAGAGTCATCGACCAGTCCTGCATCAGCCCGAGCATGCGTTCCTCCGTGCGGCGATCTTTCGCTTCGGACGGACTTTAGAGGCAGCTTATCGCGGCGGCAATTTGGCTCGCCTGATGGTGATCAGGTTCAGGACTCAGGCGGCGCGGAGCGCCTGGCCGTAGGACCGTTCCGGGCGCGGGCTCGCGGCCGGGCGGCGGAAGTTGGCGATCTTGAGCACGCGGACGACGGGCGCGACTCCCGGCTCCATCGCCACGTAGCGCGAGGCCACGTCGGCGTCGCTGGCGGCGGCGAGATCCAGCTTCTCGCGGGTCATCCAGGTGGCGGTTTTCGCGGGGACGGCGGCGCGCAGCGGCGTGCGCATCGAGAGCCGCATCTGCGGCGCGAACGAGGCCTGGGCCGCGCCCTCGCCCCAGACCGCGCCGACCATGCACGGCGCAATGGAGGTCTCGCCCCACAGCGAGTTGATCATGGCGTAGCGCACCGGCGAAATGGCCTGGCGGGAGAGATCGTCAGCACGCGCGGCGGTCGGCTGCAGCGAGGCGACGCGGTCTCCGTGGCGGGTCACGCGCTGGGTGAGGAGCGTGGCGACTGCAATCGCGGCCACGGCCCCGACCGCCATCATCAACACGTTGCGCATCCGTCGTTCTCCGCAAGTTAACCGGTCAGCGACCCTCGGACGGGCGCGGTTAACAAACCGGAAACAGCCTTTTGGCGTTACGGATATAGCCTGCGTTTTTCCCACGGCGCAGCGGCGTCCGCGCGGCTGAACTCCAGCCGGTCGTGAAGCCGGAACGGGCGGTCCTGCCAGAACTCGATGCGCAGCGGCGCGAGCCGCCACCCCACCCAGTGCGCCGGCCGCGGCACGTCCCCCACGCCGAACTTCACGACCAGCGCCGCGATCTTACCCTCCAGCGCCAGCCGGCTTTCCAGCGGCCGTGACTGGTCCGACGCCCACGCCCCGATGCGCGCGCCGCGATCGCGGGTCGCGAAATAGGCGTCGGCGGTTTCCGGCTCCACCGGCGCGATGAGCCCGCGCAGCCGCACCGTCCGGCGCAGCGACTTCCAGTGAAACCCCAGCGCCGCCTTCGGGTTGGCCGCGAGCTGCCCGCCCTTGGCGCTCTCGGCGTTGGAGTAGAACGTGAACCCGCGCTGGTCGAAATCCTTGAGCAGCACCATCCGCACGTCAGGCATGCCGGCCGCGTCCACCGTCGCCAGCGTCATGGCGTTGGCGTCGTTGGGCTCCTTCTCGCGGGCGAGCTTCAGCCAGTCTGCGAACAGCGCCAGCGGGGCATCGGCCGCGAAGAACGCCGCGTCGTCGGCCGGCGGGCCGGACTGGGCATAGTCGGCCGAGCTGGGGGACGGCGGGATCAGGTCGTTGCGAGGCAAGGCGGGCTCCGATTGCACAGACGATTCATATAGGCCAGCTATGGGAAGTCATGTCCCACAATACCTTCGGCCACCTCTTCCGTGTCACCACCTGGGGCGAGAGCCACGGGGCAGCGCTTGGCGTCGTCGTGGACGGCTGCCCGCCGGGCCTGCGTCTCACCGAGGCCGACATCCAGCCGTGGCTGGACAAGCGCCGCCCGGGCACCAGCCGCTTCGTCACCCAGCGGCGCGAACCGGACGCCGTGCGCATCCTCTCCGGCGTGTTCGAGGACGAGCGCATCACCCGTGAGTTCGGCGGCCAGGTCACCACCGGCACGCCGATCTCGATGATGATCGACAACGTCGATCAGCGATCGAACGACTACACCGACATCAAGGACGTCTATCGCCCCGGCCACGCCAACTTCTCCTACGACGCCAAGTACGGCTTCCACGACTATCGCGGCGGCGGGCGGGCCTCGGCGCGAGAGACGGCGGCACGCGTGGCCGCCGGCGCGATCGCACGCCGGGTGCTGGGTGATGGCGTCACCATCCGCGCGGCGGTGATTCAGATCGGCCCCGACGCGGTGGACCGCAACGCGTGGGACTGGGCAGAAACCGAACGCAACCCGTTCTGGTCTCCCGACGCGGACGCCGCGGCGCGCTGGGAAATGGATCTCGACGCGGCGCGCAAGTCCGGCTCCTCCCTCGGCGCGATCATTGAAGTGGTGGCGAGCGGCGTGCCCGCCGGCTGGGGCGCGCCCGTCTATGGCAAGCTCGACGCCGACATCGCCGGCGCGCTGATGAGCATCAACGCCGTGAAGGGCGTGGAGATCGGCGCCGGGTTTGCGGCCGCTGCGCTGTCGGGCGAACTCAACGCCGACGAAATCCGTAAGGGCGCGGACGGTGCGCCGCACTTCCTGTCCAACAACGCCGGCGGCGTGCTCGGCGGTATTTCCACGGGCCAGGACATCGTCGCGCGCATCGCGGTGAAACCCACCTCGTCCATCCTGAAACCGCGCCGCACGATCACCAACGCCGGCGAAGACACGACGGTCTCCACCAAGGGCCGCCACGACCCATGCGTCGGCATCCGCGCTGTGCCGGTCGCCGAGGCGATGCTGGCGTGCGTGCTCGCCGACCACATGCTGCGCCACCGCGCGCAGACGGGGCGCTAGGTCGGACGCTAACCGAACGGCACGTCGTCGATCTCGTTGTCTTCCATTGGAAACCAGCTGGCGTCCTCGCGGAACGACGTGGCGTCGTGCACTTCGGCGATCAGTTCAAACGAGATGCGCGCAAGTGCTGCTTCCGGCATGTCCTCGTCGATGCGAAAGATCGGGTCATTGCGCAGGAGACGCAGCGCGACACGCTCAGCGTCGCCCGGGGACACTGCCTCCACGACGCGCGTGGTGTAAAAGCCCATGCGCTCGCCGGGCCGGTTTACCACGGCGCCGGGAAAGTTCTCCCCCGCGATAAAGCAGCGAAACCGCGCCACGACCGCCTCAGGCCTTCCGAAAACGCATGATCTTGGTCAGGAACGCCACGCGTGTTTCCTCCAGCACGAGCCCCGCATCGGCGAACAGCGCCGCCAGGTTTTCCTGCTGGTAGGAGCCGTAGAACGGCTCGTGGAAGCCCACCGGGAAATACTCGAGCATCTGGTCGAGATCGGGCGCGTCACCACCCTGCAGCGAGTCCGCGAACACGAACGTGGCGCCGGGCGTCAGTAGCCGCGCGATCTCCCGCGCCACGTCGCGGCGCACGCGCGGCGGCAGCTCGTGGAAGAGATAGATGCAACTGATCGCGTCGAAGCTCGCGTCGGCGAACGGCGCGGCCTCCGCCTGCCCGACCACGATCTCCGCCTGCGGCCATGGGGAAAGACGCGCCCGCGCCGCGTCCGCATAGGCGGACGACAGATCGAGACCCGTGACCGGCAGACGCGGAAACGCGTCCAGCGTCTGCGACAGAAACCGGCCGTTGCCGCAGCCGATATCGAGCAGCTTCAGCTGACGCTGATCGCGTCCCTTGAACGCGCGCGCAAGACTGCCCAGCGAAATCCGCCGCATCGCGTCCGCCGCGCCGGCAAACAGCACCTCCACCTGCGTGTCGTAGAGCCGTGCGCTTTCTTCGGTCAGCCAGCCGCCGGTCTGGTAGTGGAAGTTCTGCAGATAGTAAGCCGGGTAGCGGCTCTGATCAGCGTTGGAGCGCACCTCCGTGCCACGACGCTCCACGCGGCGCTCATCGACGCGCGGCACGTCCCTGAAGAAATGCGCACTGTCTTCGAAGGCGCGGCGAATCTTGCCGAGACTGAAGTCACGCGGACGCGGATACAGACCCGCTTCGATATTGGCGCGATCCTGCGCGAAGATATCCAGGAACGCCGCGCGTATCCGACGGAAGTCACCTGCGGGCGCCTGCGGCTTGAAGCGCAGCTCGCCCGGACGATCGAATGGCCTGGAGATGCGCCGCGCCGCGAGGTAGTGCGCGGAGTACCACGCCACCCGCGCGCCCTGCTCCAGCGTATAGCGGGCGCGATCAACAAGCTTGCCCACGCGTGCGACGGGAGGTGTCTCCAGACTCATTCTTCCTTCACCTCCGGCCATTTGGTGATCCGCCGCATCAGACCGGCGACCTTCAAGCGCCCTTCCGGCCGCGTCCGTCCGCGCACCGAGACCTTCGCCGCGTGCACGGTTTCCGGGTCACCGCTGATCAGCGGATGCCATGAATAGAGATCACGCCCCTCGGCCACGAGCCGGTAGGCGCAGGTCTTCGGAATCCATTTCAGCCGCGGCACGTTCTTCGGCGTGAGCTTCACGCAATCGGTGACGATTTTCTTGCGGTTGGCGTAGTCGCGACACTTGCAGCTCTGCCCATCGAGCAATTTGCACGCGACGTCGGTGAGATAGATCTCGCCGGTGTCGGCATCCTCCAGCCCCAGCAGGCAGCACTTGCCGCAGCCATCGCAAAGCGATTCCCATTCCGTGTTGGACATCTCGGCGAGAGTCTTGGTTCTCCAGAACGGCGCCGGCGCCTCCACCACCTTCAGCGGCGCGCGCTTCCTCGGCGCGACCTTGCGGCTGCGCGCCTTAGGCGCAACGGCCTTCGCGGCGGCCTTCTTCGCGGGCGCGGCTTTCTTCATCGCTCCAGCAACCCGACGATCTCCACGTGCGGCGTCCAGCGAAACTGATCCACGGGCGTCACCTGCGTCAACGTAAAGCCCGAGTCGACCAGCACACGCACGTCGCGCGCGAATGTCGCGGGGTCGCACGATACCGCCGCCACCTTCCTGGCCTTCGACGCTCCAATCTGTTCGGCCTGCAGCTTGGCGCCGGCGCGCGGGGGATCGAACACCACGGCGTCGAACCGTTTCAGCTCCAGTGCCGCCAGCGGCGCGCGCAGCAGATCGCGCCGCTCCACGGTGACCCCGCGCAGGCCGCCCACTTCGTCGGCGGCGCGCTTCAGCGCGGAGAGCATCTCGGCGTCACCCTCCACGCCATGCACCTCGGCGTAATCGGCGACGCGCAACGCAAACGTGCCGACGCCGCAGAACAGATCAGCGACGCGCTCGGCGCCCTTCAGCGCGGCGGCGACGATGTCACCGAGCACGCGCTCGCCTTCAAGCGTGGCCTGCAGGAACGCGCCGGGCGGCGGGCTCACACGGGCGCGCCCGATGACGACGGTGGGCGTGCGGCGCGCCACTAGCGTCTCGCCGTCGAACGCCAGCCGGGCGAGATCAAGGCGATCGGCGATCCGCGCCGCACTTTCCAGCCGTGCACGATCGAAGCCGGCAGGCTTGCCGGCGCCCTTGATCGCCACGTCGAGCCCGGTTTCGGTGATCAGACACTGCATGGTGATTTCGCCCCGCGCCGGCGCGAACGCCGCCGCGAGCGCGCGCAGGTCCGGCAGCGCCGCCGCCATCGCGGGCGCGAGCACCGGGCAAAGATCGATCGGCTCGATGCGCGCGCCGCCGCGCTCCACGAACCCGAAGCGCACCTGCGCGCCGGTGCGCTGTGCATGAAACGCCGCCCGCCGGCGGCCTTCGCCCCATGCCACGATCACCGGATCGACCGGTGTCTCCAGATTGCGCCGCGCCAGCGCGCGGACCACCTGCTCGTGCTTCCAGGCGAGATACGGCGCATCGGCCCAGTGCTGCAGCTGACAGCCGCCGCAGCGGCCGAAGTGCGCGCACGGCGCGGCGACGCGGTCGGCGCTCGGCGTCTCCACCGCACTGGTGGTGGCGCGACCGCCCAGCACGCGGGCGCGGACGCGTTCCCCCGGCAAGGCGAACGGCACGTAGATCGGGCCATCGTCTCCGGCAGCCACACCCTCTCCGCGCGCCCCGATTTCGGTAATGTCCAGCGTCGCCTCGGCGGCGGCGGTGGCGAGCGGCTGGCCCTTGCGGGGGCCGGGCCGGGGGCGGGCGGATCGATCGAGGCGCTTCATGCGGCGTTCAGGCTGACTTTGCTTATCTCTGACCCATCGGCCGGAGGGATATGTCCCCCAGGCGTCGGAACGGGAGATGACTACCATGCGTGCACGAGCCTTGCTCGCGATTGCAGCGATTTCGACAGGCCTGGCCGCGACTGCCGTCCCGGCCTCGGCCCAGCAATATTACAACGGCCCCCAGAACGGCCAATATGGGGCCAATGGGGCGAACCCGGACGCCTACTGCGCCCAGGTCCGCCAGAACCGCATGCTCGTCGGCGGCGCCATCGGCGCGGCGCTTGGCGCGGTGCTGGGCAACAACGTTGCGGCCCATCGCCACCAGGGCGACGGAGCGGTGCTTGGCACCGTGCTTGGCGCGGGCACGGGCGCGGTCGTCGGCCG
>JANNVF010000164.1:0-14298 GCA_031414315.1 Hyphomonadaceae bacterium
TGCCTTCACACGGCAGGGGTCGCAGGTTCGAACCCTGCCGCGCCCACCAGGGTCCGGGTGGTCTTGGTTTCCGCTCCCCAAGTTTCGGCGGCTGTGAGCGGGGGCTGCGCCCGCGCATTTTCGGCGCGATCGTCCACCACCTCCGAGAGATGGGCTGCGGCATTTTCGCATACCCGTCGTCGAAAAACGGTTGGCCCTTCGGACTTCATGTCGGCTTGTGAAGGAAATTTATTGCGCGTATCCACTGAAACACGTTCATTGAACGTGTTCATCGAACGTGTTTGCTCCTATTTGGTGCGTACGGTACCGCACACTCGCCTGAACGGCGCGTCTTCTGCCCCAGCGGCAATTTCGCGGCGAGAAGGGGTCTCTTCCGTGAGGCCGTTGCGTTTGCCGGACGTCATCATCAAGTGGCGTGGCGTGTCCGGATCGGGTGGATTTCCCGGCTCGGCATCAAGGGCCCGGCAGTCAGGGGCTGAAGCCAGCGCAGGGGCTATCCTGCGCGCTTCTACGGAACCGCGGCGCAACCTGCGGCACGCTCGGAGGAATGAATGGATACCGATTTCTGCAATGTCGACGGCGCTCGTCGTCTGAAGTCGCGGATTGAGGATTACTGGCGCGAACGCGGTTTCAACGTGGATATCAAGCTCGTTGAAGCGCCGTTTGTGGCCGCGATGCGCTCTGCGCGCACCGATGTCCGCAGCGACATGGTCAATGGCTTTCCGAAAAAGTCGCGCTCAGAGAACGACAGTTCGAATCCGCGCTTTCGTGAACACGCGTAAGCGCGACGCCTGAGGACCAACGATGGAAGGCCGGGTGGAGGAATCACCCGGCCCATCCTCGAACCAGGTCACTCAGGGCCGGACTCAGTGCCGGATCAGGCGGCGTACGGCGACGCCCAGATCATCGAAATGATCGATGACGATATCCGCGCCCAGCGTGTCGACCCCTTCTTCACAATATCCGAAGCGCACCGCGATGGACGGCGCGCCGGCTGCCTTGGCGGCGGTGATGTCGGCGGTGCTGTCACCCACCATCACGGACCGGCCGCGGGCGCCGGCTGCGGCGGCGACGGCCGCAAGAAAATGCCCCGGATCGGGCTTGCGCGCCGGAACCGAGTCCGCGCCGACGATGGCGGCGAAATGGTGGGCTATCCCCAGCGTTTCGAGCAACTGGACTGAAAGGGCCGTGCGCTTGTTGGTGCAGACCGCCAGCGTCGCGCCGGCGGCGGCAAGCGCGTCCAGGGCAGCGATCGCCCCGTCGAACGGCCGGCTGAGCCGGGCGATGTCGGCGGCGTAAAGATCGACGAACGCCTCCGTCATGGCGTTCAGCTTCGCGTCCGGCCAGACAACCCCTTGCGCGGCGGCGGCGCGCGCGATCATGGCGTGGGCGCCTTGCCCTACCATCAGCCGGGTTTCCTCTGCGGGCGGCGACGCCAGCCCCTCGCGCGCCATCACCGCGCCCAGTACGCGCAGCAGGTCAGGCGCGGTGTCGACGAGCGTGCCGTCGAGGTCGAACACGACCGTCACGCCCTCCAGATCTCTCATCCGTGTCGCCATCTGTTTCGCATTCTGCCGGCCCGTGGGCTAAAACGGACCATAGATTCTCACAAGCGGAACGACGCCATGCCTGAACCGCGCCCCAAGCAGCGAGCAGCGATCATCCTTGCCGCCGGGCAGGGGACGCGGATGAAGTCCGCCACACCCAAGGTGCTGCACAAGGTCGGCGGCAAGACCATGCTGGACTGGGCGATCGACGCGGCCGCCGGCATCGGCTGCGCGCCGATCGTTGTGGTGGTTGGCGCGCACGCGCCGGCGGTGGGCGCTCATGTCACCGCGAAACTTGGCGCAGCGGCGGTAGCGGTGCAGGAGCCAGCGCTGGGCACCGCGCATGCGGTGCGTGCGGCCGAGGCGGCGCTCGCGGATTGTGATGGCGACGTGGTGGTGACCTACGCCGATGCGCCGCTGATCCGCGCGGAAACGCTGGCGGCGCTGTTTACCAAGCGCGACGCGGGCGCGAGCCTGGCGGTGCTGGGGTTTGAAGCTGCCGACCCGTTTGGATACGGGCGGCTCGTGCGCGACGATGCGGGCGCGCTGCTGCGCATCGTGGAGGAGAAGGAGGCGAGCGCTGCAGAGCGCGCACTGACGCTGTGCAATTCCGGCGTACTGGTCGCCGACAAGGGGATGCTGTTCTCGCTGCTCTCGATGGTGAAGAACGAGAACGCCAAGGGCGAGTATTATCTCACCGATGTGATCGGCCTCGCGCGCTCCTCGGGGTTTCGCGCCGATATCGTCGTCGCGGGCGAGGCGGAGATGATGGGCGTCAATTCGCGCGTGGAACTCGCGGAAGCGGAGGCGGCGTTCCAGCAGTGTCGGCGCACCGAGGCGATGGTGTCGGGCGTGACACTGATCGATCCGGCGAGCGTGTACTTCTCGCACGACACGGAGCTCGGCGCCGACGTGGTGGTAGAGCCCGGCGTGTTCTTCGGGCCCGGCGTGCAGGTGGAGACGGGCGCGACGGTGCGGGCGTGGAGCCATCTGGAGGGCGCGCATGTCGGCCGTGACTCCAGCGTCGGGCCGTTCGTGCGGCTGCGACCCGGCGCGCGGCTGGGCGTCAAGGTGAAGATCGGCAATTTCGTCGAGATCAAGAACGCCACGTTCGGCGACGGCGCGCAGGCGAGCCACCTCACGTATGTGGGCGACGCCGAGGTTGGCGCGCGCGCCAACCTCGGTTGCGGCGTGATCACCTGCAATTACGATGGTTTCGACAAGTGGAAGACGGTGATCGGCGAAGACGCGTTCATAGGCTCCGACACCGCGCTCGTGGCGCCGGTGCGCATCGGCGCGCGGGCCTATACGGGCACAGGTTCGGTCATCACGCATGACGTGCCGGACGGCGCACTTGGCGTCGGGCGCGCGCGTCAGCGCGATATCGACGGCTGGGCCGACAAGTTCCGCACACGCAAGAGCGCCGAACGCGCCGCGCGTGGCGGCACGCGGAAGGAGGCGGACTGATGAGCGCCGATCTGGCCAAGATTAACGCCGCCGCCGCTGCGGTCGACATGGTGGAGGACGGCATGATGCTGGGCCTCGGCACCGGCTCGACCGCGTCGCACTTCGTGCGCCTGCTGGGGCTGCGCGTGCAACAAGGCCTCAAGGTGCGCGGCGTGCCGACATCGGACGCCACCGCGCGGCTGGCGATGGAATGCGGCGTGCCGCTGATCGACGCCGACAAGGTGGGCGCGCTCGATCTCGCTGTGGACGGCGCAGACGAGGTGGACGGCGCGTTCCAGCTCATCAAGGGCGGGGGCGCGGCGCTGTTGCGCGAGAAGATCATCGCCGGTGCGGCCCGCCACTTCGTGGTCATCGCCGACGACACCAAGATGGTGGAGATGCTCGGCGCATTTCCGCTGCCGGTGGAAGTGACGCCGTTCGGGTATCCGCTGACCGCCGCAAAAATCTACACCGCGCTCCGCGATCTCGGATGCGCCGGCACCGAGGTGGGTTTGCGTGAGAACGCCGCCAACACGCCCGTGATCACCGATGGCGGCAACTTCGTGCTCGACTGCAAATGCCGCAGCATCCCCGACGCGCCCGCGCTCGCCGATCGCTTGAAACGAATCACCGGTGTGGTCGAGCATGGGCTGTTCATAGGCATGGCGCGCACCGTGATCGTCGGCAAGGCCAAGAGCGCGGACGTGCTGGAGCGTTAGGCGGGGGCGTCAACACTCTGTTAGGCGAGCGGGCGCACAGTTTCCAAATCGTTTTGGAAAGAGCCCCCATGCGCAAGCAGCAAATGCGGCGCACAGCCATCATGACCGCCGGCAGCGTCGCCGCCGCGATCGTGCTCGACTATCTGATCAACGTGGTCCTCATGCCAGGCGTAACGCCCTACACGCCGTGGGGCACCGTGATGATCGCCGGTCTCGTCGCCGCGCCGAGCTGGTATTTCATCATCGGCCAGCGGCTCGCGCTGCAGGCCGCGCGCGACACTCTGGCCGCGACGCTCGCCGCGCGCGATGCGGCGGAGGCCGCCAGCGCCGCGAAATCCCGCTTCCTCGCCACCATGAGCCACGAACTGCGCACCCCCCTCAACGCGATCATCGGCTACAGCGAGATCATGGCGGAGACCGCAGAGGAACAGGCTCGCGCCGCCGACATCGCCGATCACGGGCGGGTGCTCGGATCGGCGCGGCATCTGTTGGGCCTGGTGGATGATGTGCTGGAGTTGTCGGGGATCGATGCGGGCGGCGTCACGCCGCATGTCGGCGTCGTGGACGTGGTGGCGATCGCCCGTCAGTCGGTGACAGCGGCGCAGGCCGCCGCCGCCGCCAATGGCAACACGCTGCGCGCGCGCTACGCCCCGGATGTAGGCGAGGCCACGACCGATGGCGAACGCCTCGGCCGGTGCCTCGATCATCTGCTCGCCAACGCGGCCCACTTCACCCGTGATGGCGAGGTCGCGCTCACCGTGCGCCGGGCGCGACATGCTGGCGTCGATACTCTCGTGTTTACCGTGGCCGACACCGGTGCGGGCATCGCACCAGAGCATCTGGACCGGCTATTCCAGTCGTTCAGCCAACTCGACGCATCGGAGACGCGCCGGCATGGCGGCGCCGGCATCGGTCTGTCGCTGACGCGCCGTCTGGCGCGCCTGCTGGGCGGCGACGTCACCGTCGTGAGCGCGCCGGGCGTTGGCTCCACCTTCACGCTCAGCGTGCCGGCGGTCTACCGGGAAGCGCGCGAGATCGCCGCCGGGGCGGGCGATCCGCGCGTGGTCGCCTTGCAGGCGGCGTAGTCTTCCATGGAACCTGACCCTGCGCGTCCCATTGTCCGGCCGGCGCGGATGACGCAACACTGTGTGTTGCTGTGCCAGGATGGAGACCGACGATGGGAGACAACGCACTGCTGGAGGTGAGTGACGGCCTCGCGTGGCTCACGCTCAATCGTCCCGACAAACTAAACAGCCTGAATGTCCCGGTGTTCGAGGATTTGCTGGCCCACATCGAAGCGCTGGAGAGTCGCGTGGAGGACGTCGGCTGCGTCGTGCTGCGCGGGGCGGGCCGCTGCTTCTCGGCCGGCCACGACCTCGGCGATATCGCGACGGGCGAGAAGTTGCCGCGCGCGAATTTCCAGTCACACGTGATCGAGCGTCTCGCGGGCCTGCCGCAGCCGGTGATCACCGCCGTTCACAGCCATTGCTACACCGGCGCGCTCGAACTCGCGCTCGCCGGCGACCTGATCCTCGCCAGCGCCGACGCGAAGTTCGCCGACACGCACGCCAAATGGGCGCTGACGCCTGTCTGGGGCATGAGCCAACGCCTGCCGCGCCGCGTCGGGGCGTCGAGGGCCTACGAGATGATGCTCACGGCGGAGACAATCAGTGGCGCCGAGGCTGCCGCCATCGGGCTCGCCAATCGCTGCTTGCCAGCGGAGACCTTCTTCGACGGCGTTGAAGCGTTCGCGCGGCAGGTGTTGACGAACTCCTGGTTCAGCCACCGCGCCAACAAGCGCCTGTTGATCGAGACGGATGGCGCGCCGCTCGCCGCCGGGCTCGCACACGAGGTCTACGCCGGCCGTGGCGTCGGGTCCGACATGCGCGAACGCATCGCGGCGTTTACGAAAAAGAAGGGCTGATCAAGCCAGCACCTTCAACGCATCGGTGGTATAGTCCAGCAGTTCGCTGTCGCGGCCATCGCGGATTTTCTCGACCCAGTGCGGATCGACGAGCAACGCACGGCCCACGGCGACGAGATCGAACTCGTCGCGATCGAGGCGCTCCAGAAGGTTCTCCAGCGATGCGGGCTTTGATGCTTCGCCGCGCATGCCGCCGATGAACTCGCCACTGAGGCCCACCGAGCCCACGGTGATCGACGCCTTGCCGGTGAGCTTCTTGGCCCAGCCAGCGATGTTGAGGTCGGAGCCCTCGAACTCTGGCTCCCAGAAGCGCCGCTGCGAACAGTGGAAGACATCGACGCCCGCATCGGCGAGCGGCGTCAGCCATTGCGACAGCTCCTCCGGAGTCTGGGCGTTCTTCACGTTGAAGTCCTGCGACTTCCATTGCGACAGGCGCTGGATGATCACGAAGTCCGGGCCGACGGCCTTGCGGATTTCCGCGACGATCTCGGCGCCGAAGCGCGCGCGGTCGCCGATGGTGGCGCCGCCATATCGGTCGGTGCGTTCGTTGGTGCCGGACCAGAAGAACTGGTCGATCAGGTAGCCGTGCGCGCCGTGGATCTCGACGCAGTCGAAGCCGAGACGCTTGGCGTCACCGGCCGCGCGCGCGAACGCAGCGATGGCGTCGGCGATGGCTTCCGGCGACATCGGCTCGGTGTGGATCTTGCCGGGCGAGGAGAGGCCGGAGGGACTGTCGATCGGGCCGGGCGCGACCCAGTCGCTCATGCGATTGCGCACCACACCCACATGCCAGAGCTGCGGGGCCATCTTGCCGCCGGCGGCGTGCACGTCGTCGATCACGCGCTTCCAGCCGGCCAGCGCCGTCTCGCCGTGGAAGTGCGGGAAGTTCGGATCGTTGAGCGAGGCGGGGCGCTCGACGCCAACGCCCTCGGAGACGATCAAGCCAACGTCCGCCGCAGCGCGCTTCTTGTAGTAGGTGGCGACATCTTTTCCCGGGACATGTCCCGGCGAGAAGGAGCGCGTCATTGGCGCCATCACCACGCGGTTCTTGAGGGTGAGGGATTTGAGGGCGAACGGGCGGAACAGCGGCTCGGCGGGCATTGAAGTCTCCGGAACGGTCCACCCGAGGTGGGCGCAAACGCGCGCCGCCGCCAGATAGCAGAGCTTTCCTGTGTGGAAACCTCCCGCCGGGATCGGAGGAGGTGCGCGTCTGGGGCGAACCGCTTAAGTACGGTCCATGGCCAGATACGACTACGACCTCTTCACCATCGGCGCGGGCTCCGGGGGCGTGCGCGCCTCGCGGCTGGCCTCGCAGACCGGCGCGCGGGTGGCGGTGGCGGAGGAGGACCGCATCGGCGGCACCTGCGTGATCCGCGGCTGCATCCCGAAGAAGCTGTTCGTCTACGCCTCGGAATACTCCCAGCATTTCCATGACGCAGTCGGCTTCGGCTGGACGGTGGAGTGGGCCCGGTTCGACTGGCCCAAGCTGCGCGACAACGTGCAGGGTGAAGTCTCGCGGCTCTCCGGCATCTACGAGGCCAATCTCGACAAGGCGGGGGTGGAGACCATCCCCGACCGCGCCGAAATCATCGGCCCCAACACCATCCGCCTCGTCGGCAGCGGGCGCACCGTGACGTCGGAACGCATTCTCGTCGCCACTGGCGGGCGCGTGGTGCGCCCGGCGATCAAGGGCGCCGAATACGCGATCACCTCGAACGAGGCGTTTCATCTGGAGCGGTTGCCGGAGCGGGCGATTGTCGTCGGCGGCGGCTACATCGCGCTTGAGTTCGCGCAGATCTTTCACGGTCTCGGCGTGGAGACGACGCTGCTGCATCGCGGTCCGCACATCCTGCGCGGCTTCGACGACGACATCCGTGCGCACGTGCAAGGCGAAATGAAGCGCGCGGGGGTGAACATCGTCACCGAAGTGACGCCAGTGGAGATCGCCGAGCACGGCGGCGGCTACACGGTGAAGCTGTCGAACGGGCAGTCGGTGGAGACGGGCCTGGTGATGTTCGCCATCGGGCGCACGCCCAACACCGATGGCCTCGGGCTGGAGAGCGCCGGCGTGCGGCTCACCGAAGCGGGCGCGATCGCGGTGGACGCCTATTCGCACTCCAGCGCGCCGTCGGTCTGGGCGATCGGCGACGTGACCAACCGGGTGAACCTGACGCCGGTGGCGATCCGCGAAGCGGTGGCGTTCGTGGAGACCGCGTTCAAGGGCAACCTGACGGCGATGGATCACACCCAGATTCCCACCGCCGTGTTCAGCCGCCCACCGATCGGCGTGGTGGGGTTCAGCGAAACGGAGGCCAAGGTCCGGTTCGGCAAGGTCGACATCTACAAGTCAAACTTCCGGCCGATGAAGTTCGTCCTCGCCGGCAACGAGGAGCGCTCGCTGATGAAGCTGGTGGTCCGCGCCGCCGACAACGTGGTGGTGGGGGTGCATCTGGCCGGCGTCGACGCGCCGGAAATGATCCAGCTGGCCGCCATCGCTGTGAAGGCCGGGCTGACCAAGGCCCAGTGGGACGAAACCGTCGCCCTGCACCCGACGGCGGCCGAGGAGCTGGTCCTCATGCGCGAGAAGACGGTCTGACCGAAATACTAAGTGAGGGGTGCGGCCGCAGAACGCGCTTGATTTATGGACGGTTCAGTCCATTTTAACCGGACACCTCTATTGTCTGGACCATTATGCCCTCCGTCCTTGCCTTCGTGAACCGGCCCGATGTGAAGGCCCGCCTGCCGCGCGTGCTCGCCGGCGTCGCCGCGCTGATCGTGCTCGCCGCGCTGGCGTCCTGGTACATGGACCGGGCCCGCTGGCAGTCCACCGACAACGCCTATGTCAAGGCTGACACCGTGATCGTCAGTCCGCAGATCGATGGCAACGTCGCTCGGGTGCTGGTGGAGGACAACGAACGGGTCGTCACCGGCCAGGTGCTGGTCGAGATCGACCCATCCGAAACGAACGCCCGGCTGGCGGCGGCGCAGGCCAGCCTCGTCGCGGCGCAGGCCGCCACCCGCAACGCCGACGCCCGCGCCGCCGTCGCGCGCAGCATGGTAGCCGAACGTCAGGCCTCCATCGCCAGCGCCGAGGCGCAGGCGCGACTCTCGCGGTCGGAATTGAACCGCTACACCGAACTCGCCTCGCGCGGCTGGGTGGCGCAACAGCGCGTGCAGTCCGTGCGCGCGCAGAACGATCAGGCGTCGGCCGGCGTCCGTCAGGCGCAGGCGGCGTTCACCGCGCAGCAACGCGAAGCGTCCGCTTCTACGGCGGAGCGTGCGCAGATGGCGGCAAGCGTGCAGCAGGCGAGCGCCATGGTCGATCAGGCGCGCATCGATCTCGATCACACCACCATCCGCGCGCCGGCGCCTGGCGTGGTGGGCGCGCGCGGGGTGCGGCCGGGGCAGTTCGTGCGTCAGGGCGCGAACCTCATGTCCATCGTACCGCTCGGCGAAACCTACGTCATCGCCAATTTCAAGGAAACCCAGGTCGCGCGCATGCGCATCGGCCAGCGCGTGGAGATTCGCGCCGATGCGTTTGGCGACAAGCGGATCCTGGGGCGCGTGGAAAGCTTCGCGCCGGCCACGGGTTCCGAGTTCGCGCTGATCCCGGTGGAGAACGCGACCGGCAATTTCACCAAGATCGTGCAGCGCGTGCCAGTGAAGATCGCCATCGACGCGACCGATCAGCTAGGCGCTGCGTTGCGGCCGGGCCTGTCGATCAAGGTCAAGGTTGACCTCAGCTCCGAAGGCGGCGCGACGTTCGCCGAAAGCGCCGCGCAGGCCGGCGCGGAGGGGCTCGCGCAAGGGTCAAACGCAAGCACCGCGCAGTAGTCGCGACTTATGGCTGAAGCCGCTTCCGCATCGGCCCCGTCACGGTCCGAGTTGGCGCTCTACCTCGGCTTCGGCGCGATGGTCGTCGGCCAGTTCATGGCGTTCCTGGACATCCAGATCGTCGCCTCGTCGCTGCAGCAGATCCAGGCTGGCGTCGGCGCCACCGCTGACGAAGTAAGCTGGATCCAGACCGCCTACATCATCCCCGAAGTCGTGATGATTCCGCTTTCGGCGTATCTCTCGCGGCTGTGGGGCACGCGCAACGTGTTCGTGATGTCGTGCGCGGGCTTCACCGTCGCCAGCGTGCTCACCGGCATGTCGACATCGATCGAGATGATGATTGTCACGCGGGCCATGCAGGGGTTCCTCGGCGGCGCGATGATCCCCACGGTGTTCGCCACGGCATTCACGGCGTTTCCGCTGGAGCGCCGCGTTGTCGCCAGCACCATCATAGGCATGGTGGTGACGATGGCGCCGACCATCGGGCCGTCGCTGGGCGGGTGGATCACCGAAAATCTCAACTGGCGCTGGCTCTTTTTCGTCAACGTCGTGCCGGGCATCGCCGTGATGGCGACGGTCTGGCGCTACGGCAATTTCGACAAGGGCGACCCCGTTCTGGCGAAAGGCTTCGACTGGCTCGGCCTGGGCGCCATGGCCGTTTTCCTGATGAGTCTCCAGTACGTGCTGGAGGAAGGCACAAGCGAGCACTGGTTCGACAGCGAGATCATCGTGACGATGTCTGCGATGACGTTCTTCTCGGGCATGGCGTTCTTCTGGCGCACGTTCACCTACTTCAATCCGATCATCGACTTCGACGTCTTCAGCAACCGCAACTTCCTGGTCGGCACCGCCTTCACGTTCATCATGGGGGTGAACATGTTTGGCGGCAGCTATCTCCTGCCGCTGTTTCTTGGGCGCGTGGGCGGCATGTCGGCCGGCGAGATCGGCGTGACGATGGGCGTTTCGGGGCTCGCCATGTTCTTCGCGGGGCCTCTGTTCGGACGACTGGTGCGGATCCTCGATCCTCGGGTGATGATGATCGGCGGCATGCTCATATCGTCCGGTGGCCTCTGGCTGGCGCACGCGCTGACGCCAGAATGGGGTTTCACCGAATTCGCCGTCATGCAGATTTTGCGCAGCTTCGGGCTGATGGCCGCGATGGTGGCGAGCCAGCAGCTGACCATGGCGACACTGGCGCCGTCGCTGGTAAAGAACGCCTCCGGGCTGCTCAACCTGTCACGCAACGTCGGCGGCGCCATTGGCCTGGCGACCCTGTCCAGCATCGTCGGGCAGGGCACGCGTGAGCACATCAGCGAGATCAGCGCGCGCATGGGCGCCTCCGATCCGCAGTCTGCGTCGATGCTTTCGGGCCTGGTGGCGCGCATGCAGGAAATGGGCGTCGCCGATCCCGATGGCGCGGCGCGCAAGGCGATGTCGTTCATCGTCGAAAAGCAGGCCATGACACTGGCATTCGGCGAGGCGTTCGCGTTGCTCGCCATTCTCACCCTGATCATCGGGGCCGTCGCCCTGTTCGTCGAGCGGCCTGCAAAGTCGGCGCAGCTGGCGCAGCCCATGGAGTCTCACTGATGCCGCGTCACTCCGGACAGATCGATCAGCGCAAGAGCGAAGACATCCTCGATGCGGCGGCCATGGCGTTCACCGAGCGCGGCTTTGAAGCGCCGATGGAGGACATCGCGCGGCGCGCCGGCGTCTCCAAACAGACGATCTACAACCACTACGGCTGCAAGGAAGAGCTGCTGAAGGCGTTGTTCGATCGCCGCCGCGAGCAGGTAATCGAGCCGCTGGGCGGCGCCCACGCCGACGAACCGCTGGAAGATCGCCTGGCGACGTACGTGCTGCGGATGATGGAAGGCTATATCGGCCAGGGCAGCAACAGCATCATGCGGTCGGCGATCGCGGCGTCCGCCACGCGCCCCGAACTGGGGCGAATGGTCTACGAAGCGGGGCCACGCGCCGGGCGCGAACGCACGGCCGCATTCCTGGCCGCCGAAGCCGATGCCGGGCATCTCGATATCGCCGATGCGGACGAGGCGGCCGATTTCCTGTTCGGCATGGCAGCGGGCGCGCTACTGCTGCGCATCATGCTGAACGCGCCCATCGACCGGCGTACCGAGCACCTGCAGGCGCGGGCGCGCGAGTGCGCGCGGCGGTTTCTGCGCGCCTATGGCGTGGCGCACGTCGAGGTGCGCAGCGCGCGTGTCACGGGTACATATTGAGCAGGATGTTTGTGACCACCCACACCGACACGCACGCCGCCGCCGTCAGCGCCTGAACGGCGAGCACGATGCGCATATCGCAATAGTACCGGAAGCGCTTGTCGTCGCGGTGATGGGAGAGCGGATTGATTCCCTTGCCGAGAAACCGCGTGATGTGCGGCTTCTGCAGCATGAAGAGTACAACGACCGGCCACGCAAACGTGGTCAGGAACAGGAACGCCGGCAGCGCGGCGCGGGTCTCCAGCAGCCACTGCCAGAACTTGTTGTCGTTGTCGCGCGCCCATGTATCCAGCGCCTCGACACGCACGCCCCACGCGCTGCGCAGCACCACACCGCCGATCAGCAGCCAGAGCAGGGCGAGATCGATCGCCCATGCCGGTGGCGGCGACCACCGCAGCCAGTCGAACAGCCACTGCACCGGCAGGTGCACCCAGCGCTGGTAGATCGCCAGCAGGTCCGCGAGAATTTTCGCGAGACCGATGTCGATCACCTTGCGCAGCAGGTTGAAGCCCGTGATCGACGCCGCAAGGATGCCAAACAGCGCCCACCAGCTGGAGAAGGCCGCCCGCACCGAGCCGAGAATCGTGCCCCGTTGTTGCGTCATCCGTCCCCCCGAACAGCTGTCATGCGTGCCTGGGCGCAACTCTCCGCGCGCTGGCCCGTGGGCGCAAGTCGTCCCTTGCCATCGCCGCGCGCATCGTCCAACTGAGTCACTCACGCAAACCGTATCACGCAAACCGTATCAGGCCGATGACGTCATCCGCACTCACCGCCGAGGCCAGGGCCTGGCCATTCGAACAGGCCCGCATGATCGTGGAGCGTCTGAAGAAGACGCCGAAGGCGGGCCCCGTCGTCTTCGAGACCGGCTACGGGCCGTCGGGCCTGCCGCACATCGGCACGTTCCAGGAAGTGGCGCGCACGACGATGGTGCGCCACGCCTTCCGGGCGCTGACGGACGACACGATCCCGACCCGGCTCATCGCGTTCAGCGACGACATGGATGGTCTGCGCAAGGTGCCGCCGAACCTGCCGAACCAGGACATGCTGAAGGCGTCGATCGGCCTGCCGCTGACCAAGGTGCCCGACCCGTTCGGGAAGTTCGAGA
Organism: Hyphomonadaceae bacterium; assembly: GCA_031414315.1. Lineage (GTDB taxonomy): Bacteria > Pseudomonadota > Alphaproteobacteria > Caulobacterales > Aquidulcibacteraceae > VFBF01. The sequence goes on from JANNVF010000164.1 coordinate 12,813, forward strand.
GCTTCGCGCACCACAACAACGCGATGCTGCGCGCGTTCCTGGACAGCTTCGGGTTCGACTATGAATTCATGTCGTCCACCGAAACCTACCAGTCCGGCGCATTCGACGCGACGCTGCTGAAGATGCTCGATCGCTACGATGCGATCATGGCGATCATGCTGCCAACGCTCGGTCCCGACCGACGCACGACCTATTCGCCGTTCCTGCCGATCAGCCCGAAGACCGGTCGCGTGCTGCAGGTCCCGACGCTGGCGCGCGATCTGGAGCGCGGCACGATCGTGTTCGAGGACGAGGACGGCGAGCGCATCGAGACGCCGGTGACCGGCGGGCGCGTGAAGATCCAGTGGAAGCCGGACTGGGCGCTGCGCTGGAGCGCACTCGGCATCGACTATGAAATGGCCGGCAAGGACTTGATCGAGAGCGTGAAGGTTTCCTCGCAGATCTGCCGCGCGCTGGGATCGCCGCCGCCGGAAGGGTTCAACTACGAGCTGTTCCTCGACGAGAACGGCGAGAAGATTTCCAAGTCCAAGGGCAACGGCCTGACGATCGACGAGTGGCTCACCTATGCGCCGCCGGAAAGCCTTTCGCTCTACATCTACCAGAAGCCGAAGACCGCCAAGCGGCTGCATTTCGACGTGATCCCGAAGGCGGTCGACGAATATCTCTCGTTCCTCGACGCGTATCCGAAGCAGACGCCGGCCGAGCAGATCGAAAATCCGGTGTGGCACACGCACGCCGGCGCGCCACCGACCTGGGGCGCGGGCGTCACGTTTGCGCTGCTGCTCAATCTGGTCAGCGCCGCCAACGCCGAGACGAAGGACCAGCTCTGGCTGTTCATCCGCAAGTACGCGCCGGACGTCACGCCCGAAAGCCATCCGATGCTCGACACGCTCGTGGGCTGCGCGCTGCGGTATTACGAGGACTTCGTGAAGCCGAAGAAGCGATTCCGCGCCGCCACTGAAAAGGAACGCGTGGCGTTCGAGGATCTCGCCGCCCGGTTCGAAGCGTTGCCGGCGACCCTTACGGACGCCGAGACGATCCAGGCGGAAGTCTTCGCCGTGGGTAAGGCTCACGGCTTCGAGCCGCTGCGCGATTGGTTCAAGGCGCTCTACGAAGTGCTGTTCGGCCAGGAGCAGGGGCCGCGCTTCGGCTCGTTCGCGGCGATTTTCGGCGTGCACAAGGCCGCCGCCCTCATTCGCAGGGGCGTGGCCGGGGAACTCGCCCAGGCGGCGTAGCGTACCGGAGATACGCCTTTACGCCGCCCCCGGCGCGCGCAATGGTTCCTGACCCGGAACGAAAGCCGCCTCCATGCGCGTGTTGTTCGTCGCCCTGCTGATCGTCATCGCCGTTACCGCGCCCGTGCGTGCGCAGCAGTCGGTGGAGGCCGCCTACCATCAGGGCGCCTTCCTCGACGCCGCCACCCTTGGCGAAGCCACTGGCGCCCCTGACGATTTGGCGCTCGCCGCGCGCGCGGCGCTGGCGGAGG
>JANNVF010000165.1:0-1687 GCA_031414315.1 Hyphomonadaceae bacterium
CTGCGCGAAACGGCGCCCGCCCTCGAAGATGGATTGCGAGGCGGAGACGGCGGCGCTCTGCGGCTCGGTGGTCCCCTTGGTGCGGACGGTGCCGATCGGCGTTTCGGTCTCGGTGATGCGCAGCTGGGTGCTGTAGGAGCCGCTGACCCCGACTTGCGGCAGGAAACCCGCGCGCGCCTGCGCAAACCCCTCGTCGGCCTGCCTGGCCTGCTGACGGGCGCCGTCCAGCGTCGGGTTGGTGCGATAGGCCGAGGCGAGCGCATCCCCGAGGGTGTCGGCCAGAGCCGGCGCGGGCGTGAGGCCAGCGGCAAGCATCACGCTCAGAAATTTACGCATGTCAGGCGCCTCGTCTTCGATCCCACTGAACACTATAGTAATTGTTCAGCATCTACACCATGCGACCGCATCGCCCGCAGCAGGTTTCTGGCACGTCCGCTCAGAAGGTGAAGCGGTGCGGAGCGGCAAGACCGGGCGCCAGCGGCGGCGCCGCATCGAACGCCACCCGGTAGGACACCAGCCCCCGTACCTTCGTGTAGACCCGCGCCTGGCCGGCGGGGCCCTCGCGCACGATGACGCCGAGGCGTCCGCCTTCATTCAGCTGCGCCAGCCACGCCTCCGGCACCACCTCTGCGGCGCCGTTCAGGATGATCAGGTCATAGGGCGCCATGTCGGGCCAGCCGCCGACGATATCTGTCGAGGCGGTATGCACCCGCTCGACCCTGCAGACGCCGTAAGCTGCTACGGCGGCGAAGTTGAGCGCCGAATCCGGCTCCAGCAACACCGCCTCCCGGCAGCACGCCGCCAGGATCGCCGCCCCGTAGCCGGTGGCGCCGGCGATCTCCAGCGCCTTGTCGGTCGGGCGAGGATCGACGGCCTGGATCAGTTTCGAGAGGTCCCGCGCGCGCATCAGGGTGCGCCCGGGGGCCACTTCCAGCTCGAGATCGGAGTACGCGAGCTGGCGCATGGCCGGCGGCGCGAACGCCTCGCGCGGCAACGCCCGCATCGCGCCCAGGATCGCGGGATCGGTGACGTCGCTGGTGCGGACCTGGGTCTCCACCATCAGATGGCGCGCGCGCGCGAAGTCCATGTTCATGCCCGTGAAAGCGTCGCTGCGCTGATACGCGCGCCCGCCGGGTTCAACAAGCGCGCGACATTGTCCCGGTATGGCGGGCATCGGTCATTGACCCGGCCTCATTGTTTAGGGCCGTCCGGCTTGCTATCTGACCGCCTCAACCCCCGGCGGGCGACAATGCCCCCGACTCCAGACTTTCGAGCCAGCCTCAAGCGGCGACTCGGGCAAATGGGGCCACGTGGCGGAGGGGTTACGCAGCGGCCTGCAAAGCCGTGTACTCCGGTTCGAGTCCGGACGTGGCCTCCATCCCACCGCTTAACCCGTTCATAATGCAGCGAAATTTACCCTTCGTTTGCTTTTACGTTTTCTTAATCTCTATGAGCGATTGTGTGCATGTCTTCCCTTGGAGACACCCCACCATACCCAACGCCTTCGGGGGCCCCGCTCGGGCCCCCTTTTTCTTGTCCTGAGCGAACATCCCAACGGAACGACGCAGATCGATGCGCATCATCGGCGCGCGTCCCCCTTTCGGAGCGGCCCTGTTCTTGATAGAGACCCGTCCACGCGAAAGCGGTGTTCCTCGGTAGCTCAGTGGTAGAGCAACCGGCTGTTAAC
>JANNVF010000166.1:0-1526 GCA_031414315.1 Hyphomonadaceae bacterium
ACTTCGTGGCCTTGCGCCCGGGCGCGGTTGATCCAGCTCTGCAGATCGGCGGTGTAGGGCACGAACGAAAGCGTGACATCCGCCGGGAGCTCATTGATCGCTGCTTCGGTCACGCGCGCGTTGAAGCCCAGCCCGCCGACCACGATGGCTATCTTCGGCTTGGTGGTGTCGCCGCGAAACGGTCGGGCATAGCTGCGCGCTACGGTGCGGCCATCGGCGGCGATGATCGGCAGCTGGCCGTTGGGGCCGGGCTGGTGCAGGCCTGCGATCGGCGCACGGGTGAGCGGGGAGGCCGGACGAGCGGGTTTGGCGGTCTCGGTGATCGCCGGATCATCCGTCATCGGCGGCGTCATGGCTTCATCATAGAAGCCGGCATCCTCGTTGGCGACGGCGGTCGGATCGACAGATGCTTCGGCGACGCTGACCCGCGCGGCTGACGTGTCGCCGGCGTCGGCGAGGGAAAGCACCTTGCGGGGGCCAGCGGCGCGGGGGTCGCCGAACAGGCTCACGCCGCCTGTGACCGCGCCGCCCACCAAGGCCAGCGCCAGCAGGCCCAGCAGTCCATGGTGGAGCGGCGTGAGGACAAACCCGCCCTTGGTCCACGGAGTCGTGATCGCCATGCCATCCCGTTTCCGAAGACGGCGCATCTCGCTCGTGCGCCGTGTTCCCGATTCAACGGGGCATGGTCACGGGATTCGGGCCGTTCGTCACCCTTCGCGGGTGCGAAAAGCTCGAGTGGGTGTCGCGCGTCCTGTTCGAAAAATCGCGCGCACTTTTCCGGGAAACGCTCAGCCCGCGTTCTTCTGCCGGAGACGTTCGGCGACGACGCCCTGACGGAGCAGCTCGACCGCGCGCTTCATCTGGTAGTCTTCCTTCTTGTCCCAGTTCTCGGGCGGCTGGTCGGTCGGCACGTGCGGGCCGCGACGGCGCACGGTGCCATCGGGGTTGTCGAGCGCTTTCGGCAGGTCCGCTTCGCTCAGGCCCAGACGACGCAGGCGATCGGGATCGACGCGCACTTGCGCCACTTCGAGGTCGGGCTCGATGCCGGAGCCCTGGATCGAGCGGCCCGACGGCGTGAAGTAGCGCGCCGTGGTCAGGCGCAGTGCGCCATCGCGGCCGCCCTTCAGCGGGATGACGGTCTGCACCGAGCCTTTGCCGAACGAGGTCACGCCCATGACAATGGCGCGGCCACGGTCCTGCAGGGCGCCGGCGACGATTTCCGACGCGGACGCCGAGCCGCCGTTGATCAGCACAGTCACCGGAATGCCTTCCAGCATGTCGCCGCGGCGGGCGTTGTAGCGCTGGATATCATCGGCCTGGCGACCGCGGGTGGAGGTGATCTCGCCGCCATCGAGGAAGGCGTCGGACACGCGGTTGGCCTGGTCGAGCAGGCCGCCCGGATTGTTGCGCAGGTCGATCACGACGCCCTTGAGGGTTGCCCCGCCCAGGCGGCGCACATCGCGGATCGCCTCCTCCAGCGCCGCGCCGGTGCGCTCGTTGAATGTGGAGATGCGGAAGACGCCGAC
>JANNVF010000167.1:0-2296 GCA_031414315.1 Hyphomonadaceae bacterium
GTCGCGGCGGCGGCGCTGCGCGCGCGTCCGGTCGCGGCGGCGGCGGTGCTCGATGATCAGGGCCGCGTCAGCGCCGCCACCACTGGCGCGGATATCGCCATCGCCAACGCCGCGCGCCGCGCAGCGCAGGGCGCGGCCACATGGGCCGGCGTGGTGGAAACCGACGATAGACAGGCGCCGGTGCTGACGCGCCGCGTGGGCGCGCACACCATCGTCAGCATTCTCGATCCCGCGAAGCTGCTGCCCGACGACGCCAAGGGCGCGCACTTCTACCTCGCCCAATCCAACGGACGCATCCTGGCGGCGCTGCCTGCAAGCGCCGGACACGTCGGCGCCGACATGCGCACCCTTCTCGGCAAGAACGCCGACGCCGACCACGACGGCTTCATCGGTGTCGATGAGAAAAAGGCGTCGGTCGCGATCGGCGTCGCCAGCGTCGCGACCGGCAACCTCCGCGTGCTCAGCGCCGCGCCCACGCGCTCGCCGTTGATGGAGATGCTGCGCGCGCTGCTGCGCAATGTCCTGCTGGCCGCCGCGCCCATCCTCGCGGTCAGCGCGCTGCTGTTGCTGCTGCGCCAGAACACCCAGCGCGCGAAGGTCGCCGAAGAGGAAGTGGTGCGCGTGGAGCGGCGTTACCGCACCGCCGCCGATGGCGCCAAGGCCAGCATCTTCGAGTGGAGCCCTGAGACCGGCGCGATCGCCATCTCCGATCAGCTCGCCGCCCTCCTGCGCGCCACCGGCAGCGAACTGACGGTGCCGCAGCTTCTCCTGCTCGCCGCGCCCGACGAACGCGCGGGCGTGGAGGAAGGCTTCGAGCGCGCCCGCGAGACAGGCGCGCTCGACGTGAGCTTCCGCGTCGCGAACGCCCATACCGTGACGTGGGTGGAGATGCGCGGCCTCGCCATTGAAGATGGCGACACGGCCACCATCGTCGGCACGGCGCTCGATGTCACCGCGCGGCGCGACGCGGAATTGCGCGCGCGCGCGCTGCAGCGGCGCCTGCGCGAAGCGATCGACAGCTTCACCGGGCCATTTGCCTTGTGGGACGCACGCCGCCGGCTGGTGCTGTGGAACACGTCCTTCCAGCAGCTGTTCAAGCTCGAAGCCTCGGTGCTGCGCGCGGGCGCGGCCTACGACACCATCACCATGGCCAGCGCCCCGCAAATTCGCCGCGAGCGCGCCGACCCCGCCGATACCCAGATCCGCGAAGTGGAGCTGGCCAACGGCGCGTGGCTGCAGATTCAGGAACGGCGCACGGCCGAAGGCGGCCTGCTGACCATCGGGCTCGACATCACCACCATCAAGCGCCAGGAGGAGGCGCTGACCCACAACGAAACGACGCTGAAGGCCGCCGTCGCCAAGCTGGAGCGCTCCGAAGGCCGCAACAAGGAACTCGCGCGCTCGTTCGAGGAACAGAAGCGCGTCGCGGAAAACGCCAGCAGCGCCAAGAGCTCCTTCCTCGCCAACATGAGCCACGAACTGCGCACGCCGCTGAACGCGGTGATCGGCTTTTCCGAGATCATGTCGCAGGGCCTGTTCGGGCCGCTGGGCGATCCGCGCTACCAGGCGTATTCCAAGGACATCCTCGCCAGCGGCAACCTTCTGCTCGACCTGATCAACGACATTCTCGACATGGCCAAGATCGAGGCCGGCAAGTTCAATCTGACGCCGCGCCCGCTCGATCCGCTGGATGCGATCGAACAGGCCGTGCGCCTTGTGAAGCGGCGCGCCGAGGAAAAAGGCCTGCAGCTCCTCGTCGACGCGCCGGAGCTGCCGGAGATCGAAGCCGATCACCGCGCGGTCAAGCAGATGCTGCTCAACCTGCTCTCCAACGCGGTGAAGTTCACCGACAAGGGCGGCATCATGGTGGAGGCGCGCACCAACGACACCCACCTGACGCTGCGCGTGATCGATACGGGGCGCGGCATCGCCAAGGAACATTTGCCGCGCCTGGCGCGCCCGTTCGAGCAGGTCGACAACGAACTCGCGCGTGAGCATCCCGGAACGGGTCTTGGCCTCGCGCTCACCAAATCGCTGGTGGAAATGCATGGCGGGCGCCTCGAGATCGAGAGCCAGCACGGCAAGGGCACCGTGGTGACGATCACGCTGCCGCGCCAGTTCCGCGGTGGCGAGGATGCGCCGGCGCCGCCGGAAGGGCCGCGCCGCAAGCTCGACGACTCCACCCGAGCGATCGCAGCTGAGTAGTCGCAACGGCGTTCAATGCATCAGGGAGAGGGCGCCGGTTCGTCCGGCATCACGTCACGAGCATCCGGGTCCTGCAGAGTACGCCGCCCCT
>JANNVF010000168.1:0-2203 GCA_031414315.1 Hyphomonadaceae bacterium
GATCATGGCCGCCGAGGTAATGAAACCGTGGCGCCACAACAGCCCGCGGAACTCCAACTGAACGGCGGGCGGACTGTCCTCGACATGCAATCCGCGGGTGCCTTCCTCGGCAATGACGTGCCGGTGCCCCGATCCGGCCACGCCCGGATTGCGGTCCATGTACAGCACCTGGATTTCGAGTTTGCGGGGGTGCCAGCTGTCGTCGGCATCGAGGAACGCCACGTACTTGCCGGTCGCGGCCTCCCAGCCGGCGTTACGCGCCGCTGACGGCCCGAGGTTGCCCCCATGGCGCAGGAGCTTCAACCGGTCCGCGCCGACTTCGCCCTGGATTCGCTGCAGTTCCTCCCAGGTGTCATCGGGGCTGGCGTCGTCCACCGCGATCACTTCGTGCGGTGGCATCGTCTGCGCAAGGACGGAATTCAGCGCGCGCCGCAGCGTGCCGCGCGCCTGGAAGCACGGCACGACAACCGAAACCGGTAACTCGCCGCTAGGCCTTGCGCCAGACGACGCGATCGACATAGTGGCTGTAGCTGCTGATCGCGTTGACGACTTTGCGCGCGACGTCGTCGGCATCGTAGTCGGGAATCAGCCTAGCGACCGGCGCGCCGGTCCGGACGCGATCGAGCGTGATCGCAACCGCTTGCAGTACCCGCCGTGGCTCGATGCCGCACATGATCATCGTGCCCTCGTCCATGCCTTCGGGCCGTTCGTGCGCATCGCGCAGCATGACGGCCGGGAAACCGAGGTTCGACCCTTCCTCCGTGATGGTGCCGCTGTCGGAAAGCGTGCAGGCCGCCCGGACCTGCAGCCGGACGTAATCGGCGAAGCCCAGTGGCTTCATGAACCGGATCAATTTGTGCGCCGCCGGCTTCTTCACGGCATCCAGCCGCTTGCGCGTGCGCGGGTGCGTCGAAACGATCACCGGCATGCCGTACTGCGCGGCAACTGCGTTCAGCGCCTCCACCAGCATGGCGAGCCGCTTCGGATCGTCCACGTTCTCCTCGCGGTGCACGCTGGCCACGAAATAGCGTCCCGCGCGAAGGCGCAGCTGCTCGACGATGCGCGAGGCGTTGATTGCCGCCCTTTGCGCCGCCAGCACCTGCTTCATCGGCGATCCGGTCTTGATCACGGTCTCGGGCCGGATCCCCTCGGCGAGCAGGTAGCGGCGCGCATGCTCGGAAAACGGCATGTTGATGTCGCTGATGTGGTCCAGCATGCGCCGGTTGATTTCCTCGGGCACGCGCTCATCAAAACACCGGTTGCCCGCTTCCATGTGGAACACGGGGATCCGGCGGCGCTTGGCGGCGATCGCGGCGAGGCAGCTGTTGGTGTCGCCGAGAATCAGCACCGCGGAGGGCGCCTCCTTCGCCAGCACCGGGTCCACCGCCGCGATCACGCGTGCGATGGTCTCGACCGCGGTCGCACCGGCAGCCTCCAGGAAATGGTCCGGCTTGCGAATGCCGAGGCCCTTGAAGAAGATCCCGTTCAGCTCGTAGTCGTAATTCTGGCCGGTGTGGACCAGCACGTGGCGGAAGGCGCGGTCCAACGCCGGAATCACGCAGCTCAGCTTGATGATCTCGGGCCGCGTACCGACGATCGTCATCACCTTCAGCGGCAACAGTCCAGCCGCCTTTTTCTTCGCACCTGAGCGCATGGCAGCCATGCTAGCGCAGCAACTCTTCGGCGGCCGACTCGGCCTGCCCGATGGCGAGCAGGCCATGGCGTTCCAGCAGGTCGATGGTGCCGGGCAGATCGAGCACCGTGTCGGACGAGCAGAACTCACGCTCCAATGCGTTCGGCTCGCGCTCGCTGTTCGCGCTCAACTCGGGGAGCATGGCGCGGATGGCGTAATAGGCGCCGCGGCGTACGCAATGGTGCGCCTCCTCTTCGGAGACCATGATTTCGTGCATCTTCTCCCCCGGCCGCACGCCGGTGACGCGGGTCTCGATCCGGCGCTCGCCGATCAGCGCCCTGGCCAGGTTCGCCACCGTCGCCGCCGGTGCGCGCGGCACGTAGGTCTCGCCCGGCCTGGCGCTGCGCATCGCCTCGAACACGGTGTCCACCGCGTCGTTCAGACTGAGCAGGAAGCGGGTCATCTGCGGGTCGGTGATGGTGACCGGCCCGCCGTTGCGGATCTGGTCGTGGAACGACGGGATCACCGAGCCGCGCGAGGCGAGCACGTTGCCGTAGCGCACGCAGATGA
>JANNVF010000169.1:0-9932 GCA_031414315.1 Hyphomonadaceae bacterium
GCCTGAAGGCTCGCGGTCCGAAACGCCTCAGCGTACCTCAAACAGCGTGTAGATCGGCCCAGACGTGGTCTGCTCGCCCGTGCCGACGGCGATGACGTCGCCGAGCCACGCGTAGCGCTCATCGCCGCATTCAAACCTCGCGGTCACGGCCAGCGAATACTCGGCAGGATCGAGCAGCGCGCCACGGTTGAACCGAGCCATGGCGTCGGGCGCGGCAAGGAAGCGGCCCTGATAGGTCAGATAGATCGCCGCGCCGTCATCGGTCGTCAGCGTCAGCCGGACGTCGATGATCATGACGCCGTCGGGCCGGTTGATGACCCAGTCCGCGCCGCCCAGCACCGTCCCGCGCAACCGCTCCCCCACGAACGTCCCGCCCGTCACCGGCGCAATGCGGCGCAGGCCCGCGGGCGTCTTGCCGATGGCGGTCATCTGGTCGAAGCCGACCGTCAGGGTCAGCGTCATCAAGGGAACATGTCGAAGCGTTTTCATTGCCTATCCGCTAGCACGGCTTCACACTCCGACAAACGCCGCTCGGGGAAGAGACATGGACATCATCGCGCGCCGGCCGGGACCCTCCGTGCAGGAGGTGTTCGCCACCGACACAAACCCCGCGCCCGAGATCATGCGCGTGGAATCTCCCGCCGCCGGGCAGAGCGACGCCGACGTCTCCGTTGACCGCTACTTCTCGAAGGACTGGCACGACCGCGAAGTCGAAAAGGTCTGGCGCAAGACCTGGCAGCTGGCGTGCCGCGTGGAGGAAATCCCCAACGTCGGCGATCACATCGTCTACGAGATCGTGCATGACTCGCTCATCGTCGTGCGCACCGGCCCCGACGAGATTCACGCCTATATCAACTCGTGTCTGCATCGCGGCACCCTGCTGCGCGCGGAAGGCGGCTGCGTAAAGCAGTTCCGCTGCCCGTTCCATGGCTTCACCTGGAGCCTGGAAGGCAAGCTCATCTCGATCCCCGGCGACTGGGATTTTCCGCACGTGGACAAGACGAAGATGTCCCTGCCGGAAGCGCAGGTCGGCACGTGGGGCGGCTTCGTGTTCGTGAACTTCGATCCCGGGTGCGAGCCGCTGGACTCCTATCTCGAAAATCTCCCCGAACACTTCGCGGCGTTCACGCTGGAGGATCGCTACAAGGCCGCGCACGTGGCCAAGATCATGCCGTGCAACTGGAAGCTGGCGATGGAGGCATTTGTCGAAGCCTACCACGTGCCCTACGCGCACCCGCAGGTGCTGGGCTACTACGGCGATTCAAACACGCAGTACGACGTCTGGCCGGGCGTGCGCCATGTGAGCCGCATGATCAGCGTCCAAGGCGTGCCGAGCCCGGCCGTCACAGGTCTCGCGCCAGAGAAAACCATCGAACAAATGCGCCGCGATGTGCCGTTCTTTGCCGGGAAACCCATAGAGGTCGGCGAAGGCGAGACCGCGCGGGCCAAGCTCGCGCAGCGCGCGCGGGAAAAAATCTCGAAGTCGTCGGGCCGGGACATGTCGGCGCTGTCGGATACCGAATCCCTCGACCTGATCGAGTACATGCTGTTTCCCAACATGGTGCCGTGGGGCGGCCAGGCGCTGCCGATCACCTACCGCTTCCGCCCCTACAAGGACGATCCGGAACGCTCGATCATGGAGATCATGTTCCTGTTCTCGAAAGCGCCCGACGGCACGCATCCCCCGCCGGCGACGATGCGGATGCTCGGCGAACACGAGAAATGGTGCGACGCGCCAGAGCTTGGCTCGGCCGCCATGGTCGCCGATCAGGACACCGACAATCTCATGCGCATCCAGCGCGGCCTGCGCGCGTCGCGGAAACCCGGCGTCACGCTGGCGCGCTATCAGGAAAGCCGCATCCGCCACTATCACGAGACGCTGGACGCCTACATGGCGAAGTAGACTGGCAAGCCGCTCAGCTCGTTTTGCCTTTAAGCAGCGCGGCGATAGCCATGGCCTGACCACCCTGACCTCACTTCGTTCTGTCTGTCCCTCCCCCGCAACCGGGAGAGGGTTGGCGCAAACAGAAAACCCCGCGCCTTTCGGCACGGGGTTTTCCAAATTCGATCTGGCGCAAGCCCTACTCGTCGTAGGCGTGACGCTCGAGCTTCGGGCCGCTGTTGTTGCCCTTGGCGCTCTCATCGCGATCCACGAACTCGATCACCGCGACCGGGGCGTTGTCGCCGTGGCGGTAGCCGGCCTTCATGATCCGGATGTAGCCGCCGCCGCGCGCCTTGTAGCGCGGGCCCAGCGTGTCGAAGAGTTTCCTGGTCATGTCCTCGTCGCGGATGCGCGAGGCGGCCAGTCTGCGCGCGTGCAGGTCGCCGCGCTTGGCGAGCGTGACGAGCTTTTCCACGATGGGCCGCAGGGCCTTCGCCTTCGGCACGGTGGTGACGATCTGCTCGTGCTTGATCAACGACGCCGCCATGTTGGCGAACATCGCGGTCCGGTGGGCCGCGGTGCGGTTGAGCTTCTTGAGGGCGACGCCGTGGCGCATGACTTTCGGGTCCCAATTGGGTCTTGTTAGACGTTGTCTTCGTATTTCTTGGCGAGGTCTTCGATGTTTTCCGGCGGCCAGTTTTCCACCGCCATGCCGAGATGCAGACCCATGCCGGAAAGCACTTCCTTGATCTCGTTCAGCGACTTGCGCCCGAAGTTCGGGGTGCGGAGCATTTCCGCTTCGGACTTCTGGATGAGGTCGCCGATGTAGACGATGTTGTCGTTCTTCAGACAGTTGGCCGAGCGCACCGACAGTTCGAGCTCGTCGACCTTCTTCAGCAGCGACGGGTTGAACGGCAGGTCCGGCTTGTCGGCGCCGACCGACGGCTTCTTCGGCTCTTCGAAGGTGATGAACACCTGCAGCTGGTCCTGCAGGATGCGCGCGGCGTACGCGATCGCATCTTCCGGACGCAGCGCGCCGTTGGTTTCCACTTCGATGATCAGTTTGTCGTAGTCGAGCACCTGGCCTTCGCGGGTGTTGTCGACGCGGTACGCGACGCGCTTCACCGGAGAATACAAGCTGTCGACCGCGATGAGGCCGATCGGGGCGTCATCGGGACGGTTCTTTTCGGCGGGCACATAGCCCTTGCCAGCATTGACCGTCAGTTCCATGCGGATCGTCGCGCCGTCGTCCAACGTGCAGATCACGTGGTCGGGGTTGAGGATCTCGATGTCGCCGGTAGTTTGAATGTCCTTGGCCTTCACTTCGCCCGGACCTGTGGCCTTCAGCATGAGGCGCTTGGGGCCCTCGCCGCGCATCTTGATAGCGACCTGCTTCAGATTGAGCACGATATCCACCACATCCTCGCGGACGCCCTGGATCGGCGAGAATTCGTGCACGACGCCATCGATCTGGACGGCCGTGATCGCAGCGCCCTGCAGCGACGAAAGCAGCACGCGGCGCAGCGCGTTGCCGAGCGTCATGCCGAAGCCACGCTCCAGCGGCTCGGCGATCAGGGTCGCGCGGCGCTTGGGGTCGAACCCGTGTTCGACGATGGGCTTCTTCGGCCGGATCAGTTCCTGCCAGTTCTTTTCGATCGACATCGAGACTCCAGTCGGAGGATTGGGGACCGGCGCAGGTGGGGTGCGCCGGTATCAAAATCAAGTTTAGACGCGGCGGCGCTTCGGCGGGCGGCAACCGTTGTGCGGGATCGGCGTCACATCGCGGATCGAGGTGACGGTGAAGCCCACGGCCTGCAGCGCGCGCAGCGCGCTCTCGCGGCCAGACCCCGGACCCGACACGTTCACTTCGACGGTGCGCATGCCGTGCTCCATCGCCTTGCGGCCGGCGTCTTCCGCCGCGACCTGGGCGGCATACGGCGTCGACTTGCGCGAGCCCTTGAAGCCCATCGTGCCGGCCGACGACCACGAGATCGTGTTGCCCTGCGCGTCGGCGATGGTGATCATCGTGTTGTTGAACGACGCGTTCACGTGCGCAACGCCAGAGGCGATGTTCTTGCGCTCGCTTTTTTTGACGCGCTTTGCTTCCTTGGCCATTTCGAAGAATTCCCGATCTTACTTCTTGGTCGCCTGCTTCTTGCCGGCGATCGGCTTCGAAGGACCCTTGCGGGTGCGGGCGTTGGTGTGGGTGCGCTGGCCACGGACCGGCAGGCCGCGACGGTGACGGAGGCCCCGGTAGCAGCCGAGATCCATCAGGCGCTTGATGTTGGTGGCGACTTCGCGGCGGAGATCGCCTTCCACGGTGTAGTCCTTGTCGATCGTTTCACGGATCTGGAGAACTTCGGCGTCGGTCAGCTGGTTGACCCGGCGATCCGGCGTGATGGAGACCTTCGCGCAGATTTCCTTGGCATGGGCCTGGCCGATGCCGTGGATGTACTGAAGCGCGATTTCGACGCGCTTCTGGGTCGGAATGTTGACGCCGGCGATACGAGCCACGGGTGCGCTCCCTCAGGTGCGGATGACAGAACGAAAAAGCGCGCCCGCCCATCGGGAGGGTGCGCCAGCAAAGCTGAAACGAAGAGCGGGACTTATAGCGCCCGTCTCCGCCTCGTCAACCGGGCGAATGGCCCGGAATTCTCCCTATCGGCGTGGCGGAACGCTATCGATCGCCCCTGCCACCGCCTTAGACACCACGTCGATGTCCTTCATGCCGTCGATCCCGACCATTTTTCCCTGCGTCTGGTAGTACGGCACGAGTGGCGCGGTCTGGTCGGTGTACGCCTTCAGGCGGACCTTGAAACTGTCAGGATTGTCATCGGCGCGGCCCTGTTCGTGGAACCGCTTGGTGATGCGCGCGATCAGCGCGTCGTTGTCGACTTCCAGCCGGACCACGATGTCGATGGCGCCGCCGCGCTTGGCGAGCAGCGCATCAAGCGCCTCGGCCTGCGCCACGGTGCGAGGGAAACCGTCGAAGATGAAGCCCGGCGCGCCCACGTTCCGGTCGAGCGCGTCCTCGATCAGTTCATTGACGATGGCGTCAGAGACGAGCGCGCCCGCGTCCATGATGGCGGCGACCTTCTGGCCGAGGTCTGATCCGCTGGCCTTGGCCGCGCGGAGCATGTCGCCGGTGGAAAGCTGCACGTAGCCGCGCTCTTCCACCAGCCGCTTGGCCTGGGTGCCCTTTCCGGCCCCCGGGGGGCCGAACAGGATGAGGTTCACGTCTTGCCCCTCACTTCTTACCACCCCGCAGCTTGGTCTTCTTGATCAGGCCTTCGTACTGGTGCGCGAGCAGGTGCGATTGAATTTGGGTCACGGTGTCCATGGTCACCGACACCACGATCAGCATCGATGTTCCCCCGAGATAGAACGGCACATGCATCTGCGAGATCAGGATTTCCGGCAGCAGGCAGACCGCAGCGATATACGCCGCGCCGATCACTGTGAGCCGGGTCAGCACATAGTCGAGATACAGCGCCGTCGGCTTGCCGGGGCGGATGCCCGGCAGGAAGCCGCCGTACTTGCGCAGGTTGTCGGCGGTCTCTTCCGGGTTGAACACTATGGACGTGTAGAAGAAGCAGAAGAACACGATGCCAAACGTGTAGAGCGTCATGTGCAGCGGCGTGCCGTAGCCGAGCATCGCCGTGAAGTTCGGCAGCCAAGCGAGGTAAGACGGCAGGTTGGCCTGGGCGCCCACGAACGCCGCTAGCGTCGACGGCAGCAGCAGCAGCGAGGATGCGAAGATCGGCGGGATGACGCCGGCGGTGTTGATCTTCAGCGGCAGGAACGAGCTTTCGCCCATGAACATGCGGTTGCCAACCTGGCGCTTGGGATACTGGATCACGAGCCGGCGCTGCGAGCGTTCGATGAACACCACGAACACCACCGCCGCCAGCAACACGACCGCGATCACCAGCACGGCGAAGAAATTGAGCGAGCCGTTCTTGCTCAATTCCAGTGTCTGCCAGATCGCCGTCGGCGCGCCAGCGACGATGCCCACGAAGATGATCAGCGAAATGCCGTTGCCGACGCCGCGCGCAGTGATCTGCTCACCCAGCCACATCAGGAACATGGTGCCGCCGGTCAGCGTGACGACGGTGGAGATCGTGAAGAAGATGCCGGGATCGGACACGATGCCCGGCGATCCCTGCAGGCCGATGGAGATGCCGTAGGACTGCATCAGCGCCAGCACCAGCGTCAGGTAGCGGGTGTACTGGTTGAGCTGCTTACGCCCCGCCTCGCCTTCCTTCTTCAGCCGCTCCAGCGACGGCGAGGCCGTGGCGAGCAGCTGGATGATGATCGAAGCCGAGATGTACGGCATCACGTTGAGCGCGAAGATGGCCATCCGCTCCACGGCGCCGCCGGAGAACACGTTGAACATCCCGAGGATGCCGCCGGCCTGCGCCTTGAACGCGGCCGCGAATGCGGCGGGGTCGAGCCCCGGGAGCGGAATGTAGGTGCCGATGCGGCACACGATCAGCGCGATCAGTGTGAACCAGATGCGCTTCTGGAGTTCGGTGGCCTTGGCGAAGGCGCCGAAGTTGATGTTGGCGGCAAGCTGCTCGGCGGCGGAGGCCATGGGGGTAGATCGCTCCCTAAACTTACAAAGTCAGCCCGGCCCGAAACCGCCCCGTTCGCGACGGGGTTCCGGAGAGCCGCGCACGGCCCCCGGAAGGACAATCACGCCGCCGGTTCTTTTTCCACGACCGGCTTGGTGACCGTGACCGAGCCGCCAGCCTTTTCCACGGCGGCGATGGCTGCGGCGGTGGCGCCGGTGACGACGATCTTCACTTTGGTGGTGAGTTCGCCTTGCGCAAGGAGGCGCACGCCGTCACGAACACGCCGCACGAGGCCGCCGGCCACGAGGGCCGCTTCATCCACATCTTTCTTCGGGTCGATCGCGCCGGCCTCGATCGCCTTCTGCAGACGATAGAGGTTCACTTCGGCGTAGCGGGCGCGGTTCAGGCTGTTGAAGCCGCGCTTCGGGGCGCGCATGTGGATCGGCATCTGGCCGCCCTCGAACCCGTTGATCGAGACGCCGCCGCGCGACTTCTGACCCTTCACGCCACGGCCGCAGGTCTTGCCCTTGCCGGAGCCGACGCCGCGCCCGACGCGCATGCGGCCCTTGGTGGCGCCTTCGTTGTCGGCGATTTCATTGAGGCGGGACATCTTGGTGCTCCTTGGGAGAACGCGGAACTATCCGCGCTCCTCCACGATCTCGATCATGTGGGCGACGGCGCGGATCATGCCGCGGGTCATGGGGGTATCTTCCACTTCGACCGTATGGCCGACGCGGCGGAAGCCGAGCCCGCGCAGGGTGGCGGCCTGCGCCTCCACCCGGCGGATGGCGCTCTTCGTCTGCTTCAGGACGACGGTCTTCTTGCCCGCAGTCTTCTTGGCAGCTGGTTTCTTGGCTGCGGTTTTCTTGGCAGCGGATTTTTGGGGAGCCTGCGCCATGATCAGCCCTCGATGCCTTCAGCCTGGCCAGCGCCATCCTTGCGACGGCTGATGATGTCGGCGACCTTCAGGCCGCGACGGTTGGCGATGTGACGGGGGCTCGTCTGGCCCTTGAATGCGTCGAATGTGGCGCGGACCATGTTGTAGGGGTTCGAAGACCCTTTCGACTTGGCCACCACGTCCTGGACGCCCAGCACTTCGAGCACCGCGCGCATCGGGCCGCCGGCGATGATGCCAGTGCCGGGAGGCGCCGAGCGCAACATGACCTTGCCGGCGCCGTGACGGCCTTCGCCGTCATGGTGCAGCGTGCGGCCTTCGCGCAGCGCCACGCGGACGAGCGACTTCTTGGCTTCTTCCGTCGCCTTGCGGATCGCTTCCGGCACTTCGCGCGCCTTGCCGTGACCGAAGCCCACGCGGCCCTTCTTGTCGCCGACGACGACGAGGGCTGCGAACGCGAAGTTCTTGCCGCCCTTCACCACCTTGGCGACGCGGTTGATCGCGATCAGCTTGTCGACGAATTCGCTGTCGCCGCGATCGTCGTTGCCGCCGCGGTTGTCGCGGCGGGGGCCACGGTTGTCACCGCCGCCACCTTCACGATTGCCACGACCGCGGCCGCGGCGTTGCGGCGCTTCTTCGGTCGTCGGCGTGGTTACATCCATCGACATGGCCGCTCCTAGAAGTCGAGACCGCCCTCACGGGCGGCATCGGCCAGGGCTTTCACCCGGCCATGATACAGATAGCCGCCACGGTCGAAGACGACCTGCTTGACGCCCTTTTCGGAGGCGCGCGTGGCGAGCAGCTTGCCGACGGCGGCGGCGGCGTTCTTGTCGGCGCCCTTCTTGTGTTCTTTCACGAACGCCTCTTCGAGCGTCGACGCCGCGCACAGCGTCTTGCCCTGCACATCATCGATGATCTGCGCGGAGATGTTCTTGCCGGACCGGAACACGGTCAGCCGCAGACGGCCGCCGGACGTTTTCCGGAGCTTCGTGCGCTGCCGCGAGGCGCGGCGCTGGTTCTTTTCGAGCGCGCTCTTCATGGCCTACTTCTTCTTGCCTTCCTTGCGGCGGATATGTTCGCCGGTGTAGCGCACGCCCTTGGCCTTGTAGGGCTCGGGCGGGCGGAAGCCGCGGATCTCGGCGGCGACCTGGCCGACGGCCTGGGCGTCGATGCCGGAAATCTTGATCTCGGTGGGCTTGGTGGTTTCGATCGTCACGCCCTTCGGCGGGGCGAAGATCACGTCGTGGCTGAAGCCGAGTTGCAGCGCGATGTTCTGGCCCTGCATGGCGGCACGGTAGCCGACCCCATGCAGCTCGAGCGTCTTCACGAAGCCTTCCGACACGCCTTTGGCATTGTTGGCCAGGATCGCGCGCGACATCCCCCACATCGCTTTCGCGCGGGTGGTTTCGGCACGCGGCTTCACCACGATGGCGCCGTCTTCCAGCGCCACCGCGATCTCGTCGGGCACGCGGAAGCTCAGTTCGCCCTTGGGGCCTTTCACGGCCACGTCCTGGCCGGTGACCTTGAAGCTGACGCCTTGCGGCGCAGCGATCGGCATTTTTCCAATCCGCGACATCTCAGTACACCCTGCACAGGACTTCGCCGCCGACGTTCTCGGTGCGCGCTGCCTGGTCCGACATCACGCCCTTCGGCGTCGACAGGATCGAGATGCCGAGGCCGTTGCGGACAAGTCCCAGATCCTTGATCGAGGAATACACGCGCCGGCCCGGCGTGGAGATGCGCTTGATCTCGGAGATCACGGGCGCGCCTTCATAATACTTCAGCTGGATCTCGAGCTGCTTGTGGCCGTCCTTCTCCACTTCGCCGTAGCTGCGAATGTAGCCTTCAGACACCAGCACTTCGAGGACGTTGGCGCGCAGTTGCGACTTCGGGCTCGTCACGGTGGACTTGCCACGCATCTGTGCGTTGCGGATGCGTGTGAGCATATCGCCCAGGGGATCGGTCAGATTCATTTCTTGCCTCCCCTACCAGCTCGACTTGACCATGCCGGGAACCTGACCCCGGGAGGCCAGTTCACGCAGCGCGATACGGCTCATGCGCAGCTTGCGGTAGTAGGCGCGCGGACGGCCCGTCACCTCGCAGCGGTTGCGCACGCGGTTTAGCGCCGAGTTTCGCGGCAGCGCGGCCAGCTTGATGCGCGCCGTAAAGCGCTCCTCAAGCGGGAGAGAGTCATCATTCGCGATCGCCTTCAGGCGCGTACGCTTGGAAAGGAACTTCTTCGCCATGCGTTTGCGCTTCTCGTTGCGCTGGACTGCACTCGTCTTCGCCATACTTGTCTCCCGATACCGTTCAGGGGTGGACCACGCCGTTTCAGGTCGCGATCAGTTCCGGAACGGGAAATCGAACTCCTTCAGAAGGGCCTGCGCTTCGGCGTCATTTGTCGCCGTGGTGCAAACCACGATGTCCATGCCCCAGACCTGATCAATCTCGTCGTAGTTGATCTCGGGGAACACGAGGTGTTCCTTCAGGCCCATGGCGTAGTTGCCGCGCCCGTCGAACGAGCGGGCGTTGAGGCCGCGGAAATCCTTCACCCGCGGCAACGCGATGGTCACCAGGCGGT
>JANNVF010000170.1:0-17828 GCA_031414315.1 Hyphomonadaceae bacterium
CGCGCCGACCGCGATCAGGCGACCGTAGCCGGTGATCATGCGTTCGACATTGTCCACCGACAGCTTCTCGTTCACGCCATGCACACCGGCGATTTCCTCGTCGGTCAGCAGCGCAGGCGTAAAGCGATACACGTTCTCCGCGACCCCCGCATAGTGACGCGAGTCCGTCGCGCCCAGCACCAGCGTCGGCGCGACCGGCGCACCGCCGCCGGCATCGCGCGCGACCGCTGAAATCAGTGCGTAGCTGTCGGACGTGGTCGACGAGACCGGGCTCGCGTTCGCGGCGCCGGGTGTCCACTCCAGCGTCACGCCGGGAATGCCACGCACCGCTTCCTGCGCGGTGGCGAGGATGGAGTCCGTGGTGTCGCGCGGGTGCAGGCGGAAGTTGATCATCGCGGTGGCGCGGCCGGGCAGCACGTTTTCCTTCGGGCCGCCCTCAAGCATCGTCGGCGCGACGGTGGTGCGCAGCAGCGCTGCGGCGCGCGGATCGGCGCCGAGCTGCTGGTTGATCAGCGGCGAGAACAGCCATTCGTTGGCGGCGGCGGCGCGGATGGTCAGCGGCAGCTGATCACCCAGCGCGCGCACCATCTCGATGCCCGGTCCGCCTTCGAGTTTCATCTCGATCGGCATCCGGTGGATGCGGATGATCGCTTCGGACAGCAGCGTGATCGCGGTGTCGGCCGGCGGCGTGGACGAATGCCCCGCCGTCGCCGTCGCCGTGACTTTCAACGTGGCGTAGCCCTTTTCGGCGACACCGATCAGCGCCACGGGCGTGCCGGTCATCGGATACTTCGCGACGATGGCCATGCCCTCGTCCATGGCGAACCATGCCTTCACACCGCGATCCTGCAGCACCTTCGCCATGGCGACGGCGCCGCCGCCAGAGACTTCCTCGTCATGCCCGAACGCGAAGATGATGGTGCGCGTAGGTTTGAAACCGGACGCCGCAAGCGCGTTGGCGGCTTCCAGAATGGTGATCAGCGAGCCCTTGTCGTCCATCGCGCCGCGGCCCCAGACGAAACCGTCGCGGATCTCGCCGGCGAACGGCTCGGCCTTCCACTGGTCCTTCGACCACGCCTCCACTGGCACCACGTCGAGGTGCGCGAGCAGCAGCATCGGCGCCAACGCGGGGTTGGAGCCGGTCCACGTAAACAGCAGGCTCTGCCCGGCGACAATCTCGCGCGTCGCCACCGCATGGAACGCCGGATACGCGGTTTCCAGCCACGCGCGCTGCGCCACGAACGGCGCCTCGTCCCACGGCTGGCCGGCCTGCACGGAGATGGTCTGGAAGCGGATCGCCTGGCCGAGACGCTCGGCGGCTTCCGACGCGTTGACGCTGAGCGCCGGGGCTGCATCAAGCGCGGCGTTGGCGACGGGCGGGTCCGGCAAGAAGTGCTGCGTGCGCCACGCGGCAAGGCCCGCAGCCGAAAGCACAGCCACCAGCAGAAGACCAAGGATCCAGCGGATCATGCGTGACGCCCCCTAAGACCGCTCCCCTCAGGGGATGTCATTTGAGAGGGTATAAGGACCGGCAGGCCGGGGTTTGTCGAGCGCGCCTGCCCGTGAGGTGTTTGGCGGGTGAAAAACACCTAACCAAGGTAGAGCTTGGTCGCCACGTTGGCGCCGATCCAGACCACCACGAACGCGACGGTCGCAATCGCCTGCGCGAGCAGCACGACGCGCAGGTCATAGAGGAAATGTTCGCCTCTAAAATACCTTTGACCAATGATACCCGCCTCCAGGTCTTTGGACGCGAAATACCGATGGACGAGAGGCGCAGCGACCATGAAAAACATCGCTACGGGCCACAACAGCAGGCAAAACAGAATGAAAAACGGAAGCGTCCAATGATGATCGCACAGGAAGTTCCAGAGCTCGAAATCTGATGCCAGCGTCACGCCGCTATGGGCGTTGGTCGCCCGCATGCCCCAGGCGCTGCGCAGCACGATGCCGCCGATCAGCAGCCAGAGCACCGCGACATCAATCGTCCACGCGGGCGGCATCGGGACGTGAAGCCAGTCCACGAGCCAGCGGATCGGCAAGTGGATCCAGGCGTCCCATTGGGCGGCGAGGTAGGAAAAAAGCTGCGATAGCCCGACTTGGGCGATGCGCCGGAAGAGATTGAACGCGGTGAGTGAGGCCGCCAGGATTCCCGCGACCGCCCACCATCCCGTGAAGCCCTGGCGCACCGATCGCCAAAGCCCCAAAGTCGCACTCTCTTCCGTCACGCCCCCCTCCCCGCTTGGACGGGTCACAGTGTAGCGGTACGCCCCCTCAGCGCCAACTTACGCGGCGCCACTCGCCTCCAGCACATCCTCAAACGTGCGCAGGCCAGAACGCGGCGTGCTGACCAGCACCGCCATGTTGCCCGGCGTGTGCGCGTTATCCAGCATCTTTTCGTGTGCGTCGGGGATGCCGGTCCACGGGAAAACTTCGCCCATGGCCGGGTCGATGCGGCGGTCGATGACGAGCTGGTTGGCCTGGCTGGCGTGATAAAGGTGGGCGAAATGGCTGCCCTGCACGCGCTTCTGGTGCATCCAGAGATAGCGCGCGTCCATGGTGAGATTGTAGCCCGTTGTGCCGGCGCATATGACGACCATGCCGCCGCGCTTCACCACGCGCACGCTGACCGGGAACGTCTGTTCGCCCGGGTGTTCGAACACGATGTCGGGGTCCTTATTTCCGGTGATGGCGCGCAGCGCCTTCCCGAACTTGCCGACCTCTTTCATGTAGTCCGCGAAGCCCTCGCCGTTCACTTTCGGCAACTGGCCCCAGCAGTTGAAGTCCTTGCGGTTGATCACCGCCTTGGCGCCCATCGACAGCACGTAGTCGGTCTTCGATTCATCGGACACGACGCCGATCGCGTGCGCGCCGCTCACCGCGCACAGCTGCACCGCGAACACGCCGAGGCCGCCGGAAGCCCCCCACACCAGCACATTCTGGCCGGGACGCAGCACGTTCGGCCGCCAGCCGAACAGCATGCGGTAGGCCGTCGCCAACGTCAGCGTGTAGCAGGCGCTCTCTTCCCAGGTGAGGTGCTGCGGACGCGGCATCAGCTGGCGCGCCTGCACCTTGCAGAACTGCGCGAACGATCCGTCGGTGGTCTCGTAGCCCCAGATCTTCTGGCTCGGCGAGAACATCGGATCGCCGCCGTTACACTCTTCGTCGTCGCCGTCATCCTGGTTGCAGTGGATGACGACCTCGTCGCCCGGCTTCCAGCGCTTCACCTTCGCGCCCACCGCCCAGACGATGCCCGACGCATCGGAGCCGGCCACGTGATACGGCTGCTTGTGCACATCGAGCACGCTCATTGGTTCGCCGAGCGCGGCCCACACACCGTTGTAGTTCACGCCCGCCGCCATCACGAGCACGAGCACTTCGTCCTCGCCGCACGTGGGCGTCGGCACGACTTCGAGCAGCATCGCGGTTTTCGGCCGGCCATGGCGCTCCTTGCGGATCGCCCAGGCGTACATCGCCTTCGGCACATGGAAGGTCGGCGGGATTTCCCCCACCTCATAGAGATCCTTCACCAGCGATGGCTTCGCGGCCTGGGCGCCCATGCGTCTCTCCATTCCCACAGCCGACGTCTCCCGCGTCGGGTCATTTCGCAGTCGCACACGCTGCACCGCAGTGCAGCAAAACGCAACGGCTTGTGTCCGTTTCCGGGTCCATGTCGCACGAAACGTGCCCGAAACGCCACATAACGACGATGCCGAGCATGATTAATGCTTAGCGCCGCCGACTTCGTGATCCAGCGCGCAGGGCGCCTTACGGGCTTTGCCCTAGTGCACCCTCCGAAAAATGCGCGAAATTGGGACGATTGGCGCCACCCCAATCCCGCACGTCATGCGCCTCGCGCCGATGCGCGCCATGACAAGTGACACAAACAATCCGGCTGGTTTCGGCTCCGGGTAGACTGGGCGTCCCTTCAGTGGAGACGCAAAGCCGTGCAGACTATCGCCCCGCCCAAGATCAGCGCAGAAACCATCGCCGCGTTTTTCGCGTCGATGCGCTTGTGGCTGCTTGAAGCGGTGGCGCCGTTCCTCCTGTATGTGGCCGAGCGCACCTCGCGCGGGCGCGAGATTCGCGCGTGGCTCGACTCTGATGTGCGCGATGCGATCAATGAGATCAAGCGCATGCTGTTCATACTGGCGGTGTCGCGGATGGCGCCGCGACGCGTGCGCGCCCTGCAACGCGGCGGGGCGCGGCCGGGGACGACGCACCCGGGGTTTCGCGCCGCGCCGCGCAGCCGCAACTGGTTTGCCCTGACGACCCGCGCGCTCAAGGTGCGCAGCGGCGGCTTCAGCGGACGCCTCGCGTTGTTGCGCGATCTCCTCACACGGCCGGGCTACTGGTCGGCACGCATCGCCCTGCGCGTCGCGCGCCTGAAGCGCAGCCGCAAAGGCGCGCGTTTCCTGTGCGTGGCGGCGCCGGCGCTGGTCATGGCCTGCGGCGCGCCCGTGCGCGAACCCGCGCCCGCCGACAGCTCCTAGCTGCCCCGCTGCCTTACGGCTCAAATCAGGACAACAGGCTGCCGGCGCACAGCCGGCGGTCGCGGACGCATGCCGCCATGCACGGCGACTGCCGGCGGCTCGCCCTCCCGCCCGTGGCGCGCGCTGTTGCACTGCAACACGACTTCCGCTTCCTTGGCCGGTGGAGATTGCAATGACCGGCGCCCCCTTCCAGCACACGCCCGACGCCCCGTGGATCTTCCGCACCTATGCGGGCCACTCCACGCCGAAGGAGAGCAACAAGCTCTACCGCGCCAACTTGGCCAAGGGGCAAACGGGCCTCTCGGTGGCGTTCGATCTGCCGACCCAGACCGGCTACGACAGCGACCACATCCTGGCGCGCGGCGAGGTCGGCAAGGTCGGCGTGCCGGTCGGCCATCTTGGCGACATGCGCGCGCTGTTCGACGGCATCCCGCTCGACCGGATGAACACGTCGATGACGATCAACGCGCCGGCCGCGTGGTTGTTGTCGTTGTACGTGGCGCTCGCCGATGAGACCGGCGCGGACCGCAAGGCATTGCAAGGCACCACGCAGAACGACGTGGTGAAGGAATATCTTTCGCGCGGCACCTACATCTTTCCGCCGAAACCGTCGCTGGCGCTCACCGCCGATACCATCGCGTGGTGTCTCTACGAGACGCCGAAGTGGAACCCCACCAACATCTGCAGCTACCACCTGCAGGAAGCCGGCGCGACGCCGGAGCAGGAGCTGGCGTTCGCACTGGCCACCGCCATTGCGGTGCTCGACGAAGTGAAGGCGCGCGGGGAAATTTCCGACGCGGATTTTCCGCTCGTGTTCTCGCGCATCTCGTTCTTCGTGAACGCAGGGCTCCGCTTCATAACGGAAATGTGCAAGATGCGCGCGTTCAACCAGCTCTGGGATGAACTCGCGCGCGACCGTTATGGCGTAAGCGACCCGAAGCTGCGGCGCTTCCGCTACGGCGTGCAGGTGAACTCGCTGGGGCTGACCGAGCCGCAGGCGGAAAACAACGTCTACCGCATCCTGCTGGAAATGCTGGCGGTGACACTTTCCAAGGACGCCCGCGCGCGCGCGGTGCAACTGCCGGCGTGGAACGAGGCGCTCGGCCTGCCGCGCCAGTGGGACCAGCAATGGTCGCTGCGGATGCAGCAGATTCTCGCGTACGAAACCGACCTGCTGGAGTTCGAGGACATCTTCAACGGCAGTCTTGTGGTGGAGGCGAAAGTCGCGATGCTTGTCGCCGGCGCCCGCGCCGAACTGGCGAAGATCGACGCCATGGGCGGCGCGGTGGCGGCGGTGGATTCTGGCTACATGAAGGAAGCGCTGGTGGACTCCAACCGCCGGCGCGTCGGCGCGATCGAGCGCGGCGACACGCGGGTGGTCGGCGTCAACGCCTACACCGAAACCGAGCCGTCGCCGCTGATGGGCGGCGAGGAAAGCATGGGCTCGATCCTGAAGATCGAAGCGCATGTGGAGGCCGAACAGATCGCGCGGCTGAAAGCATGGCGCGGCGCGCGCCATGAGAAGTCCGTGCAAAGCGCGCTGGTGGCGTTGGAATCCGATGCGCGTACTGGCGCCAACGTCATGCCCGCCTCCATTGCGTGCGCGAAAGCGGGCGTCACGACGGGCGAATGGGGCGAAGCCCTGCGCCGCGTGCACGGCGAATACCGCGCGCCGACCGGTGTCGCGCTCGTCATCTCCACCGATGGCGACGAAGGCGTGGAGAAGGTGCGCGAGGACGTGGAGAGGCTCTCCGAAAAGCTCGGGCGCCAGATGACGTTCCTCGTCGGCAAGCCCGGCCTCGACGGCCATTCCAACGGCGCCGAACAGATCGCCGCGCGCGGTCGCGCCGTTGGTATGAACGTGGTCTACGAAGGCATTCGCCTGACACCGCTGGAGATCGTCACCGCCGCGAAGGAAAAGGGGGCGCACGCGGTGGGCCTCTCCATCCTCTCCGGCTCCCACCTCGACCTCGTGCGCGATGTGGTGCGGCTGATGCGGGAAGCGGGGCTCGACAACGTGCCGCTCGTCGTCGGCGGCATCATTCCGCCCGCTGATGCGCTGGCGCTGAAACAGATGGGCGTCACCGCCGTCTACACGCCGAAGGATTTCAAGATCACCGGCATCATGGGGGATGTCGTGCGGCTGGTGGAGAAGGCGACGTCATAGCCGGCGCCGTCGCCCCCCTGCTGGAGCGCCTCATCCTCGATGCGTGGCCGCCGCGTGAGCGTGGCGTTTGCAGCGGCTGGACTCTGCTCGCCGACGGCGGCGTGACGGGACGCGTGAACGCTGTGGCGCCGCTCGCGTTCGATGCGGCGCTCGATCTCGACAACGCCATCGCTGCCGCGACGACATGGCAGGCCGCGCGCGGCAATCGCCCATGCTTCAAGATCGCCGATGGTGCGTGCGCGCCGGCGTCATTGCCAGACACGCTCACCGCAAAGGGCTGGCGCCCGCATACGCCGACGCTGGTGATGACGGCGACGATCGATGAGGCGATCGCACGCCTGCCCGCGCCGCGCGACGCGGTGACGCTCACCTCCGTTCTCGTCTCGCCCATCGATGCGATCATCCGGGATACCGCCGCGTCCAGCGCAGAGTACGCCGAACGCAGTGGCATCGCGGCGCGCACGCCGGCGCCACGCCGCTTCGCCATGCTGGAGCGCGATGGCTCCACGGCAGCGGTGGGGCTTGCGGTGGTTTCCGAAGGCTGGGCCGCGATCTTCCTCATGCGCACGCACCCCGCGCATCGACGCCAGGGCCTCGCCCGTGACATCCTCGCCGCGCTGCTTGCGTGGGCGCGGGGCGCCGGCGCCACCAACGCTTACCTTCAGGTGGAGGCTGCCAACGCCCCGGCCATCGCACTCTACGCGGCTGCCGCCTTTGAAACGGCCTATTCCTACAGCTACTGGCGTCCGGAGGCTGCCCCATGACGACGACCCCCTTCCTGCAGCGCGCACTGCGCGAATCCCGCGACGTCCTGCGGTTCCTGGCGGTCGCGGTGCCGGCCTATCTCGCGTTCACCACCGTGGCGTTCGCCGCCTACAGCATCCCGTCGGAAAGCATGGTGCCGACGCTGGAAGTGAACGATCGCGTCGTCGTGTCCAAGTTCGCCTACGGTTACAGCCGCTTTGGGTTGCCGCTCGACATCGGCGATTTCGTGCCGTCATCGACCACGCGTTTTCTTGAGCAGGCGCCGAAGCGCGGCGACGTGATCGTGTTCATGCACCCGCAGGAACACAAGGTGATGATCAAGCGCCTGATCGGCTTGCCGGGTGACACCATCGAAGTGCGCGACGGCGTGCTGCGCGTGAACGACATGGCCGTGTCGCGCACCGACGCGCGCGCGATCGTGCGGGTGGCGCATGGCATGGGGCTGGAGAGCGCGATGCGCTATCGCGAAGCACTGCCGGACGGCGCCGTGCACGCTATCGACGAATTTTCCGACCGGAGTTCGTTCGATGCGTTTGGCCCTTACACCGTGCCCGGCCGGCACGTCTTCGCCATGGGCGACAATCGCGACAACTCGCTCGACAGCCGCTGGAGCGGTATGGGCGCCGTGCCGATGGAAAACCTGATCGGGCGCGCCGAGACCGTTTACTTCACGATGCCGCACCTCGGACGCCGGATCGGTGTCGAACCGCCGGAACAGCGTTTTTTCAAGCCGCTTTAGCCATCTGCCGCCCACGCTGCACGATGAACACGCCGACAAGGATGAGCGCGGCGCCCGCGAGGCCAGCAGCGCCAAGCGGTTCGTCGAACAGGATCCAGCCGAACGCCGCCGCCGCCACCGGCTGCACGAACAGCAGGATCGTGGAGAGCGCGATCGGCAACTTCCCCAGTCCGTAGGCGATCAGACCCTGCCCGGCGGAATGCACGAACACGCCGAGCGCAATGAGCACGCCCCACGCACGCCACGTGTTCACGTCCGGCAGGAAGTGCTCGCCCATCAGCGGCACCGCGATCGCCGCACCGATCATCGCCGCGAACGTCGTCACCAGCATCGCCACGGCGGCGCTCACCCGGTCGCGCACGCCGCGCATCATGATCAGGTACGCCGCGTACCAGACCATCGACGCGAGCCCGAGCAGATCGCCGATCAGCAAGCCCTGCTGCTCCTGCGCGCGACCGTAAGACATCGCCACCGCGCCGATCACCGCGAGCAGCGCGCCGACGAACCACGACACGCCCAGCCGCTCCTTGAACAGCACCCAGACCGCCGCCGCCGCGATCACCGGCGTCATGTTGGAAAACAGCGTGGCATTGGCGACGGTCGTGTACCCTAGCGCCGCATGCCAGAGCAGGAGGTCCATCGCGAAGAACGCGCCCGCGAGCAGCATCAGCCGCACGTCACGCGTCGCCGGCGCTTTTGATCTGAACAGAACCGAGACCAGCAGCAGCATCGGCAACGCGAACACGAAACGCCAGAACCCGGTCGCCATCGGGCCAAGCTCCGACAGCCGCATCCCCACCGGCGCCAGACCGATGATCGCCGCCCCGCCCGCGACCGCGAGAGTCGCGCGCAACCTGTCCCGCCCCGAGTGTTCCATGCGTCGCGATCAACGACGGAACGCAGAAAATCGCAAGAGTGGCCGCGCCATTTGTGCAACAACGGCACTTTCTTCGCTGCGGGTGTTAATTTCTCCGGCCACTTAAGTGAATATGGAGGGTGAGACGGACTGGGGGACGAGTGATGACCAACTTTGCAAGGGACTTCGACGTCGAGTCCGCGAACAAGAACCCGCCAATGTGGTGGAACGATCTGCTGTCGCTTTGGCGTCCGAGCGGCGTCCCTGCGGGTGACTACGGACTGCGGTTGGCGATCCGAAAGGGCTCTTTGAATTTCTATCGCAAGGGACAGTCTGTTGCGCAGATAGAGGTCGGTCCCCGAAAGGGGCTCTGTGCTGAAATACACCCCGCGTATCTTTTTGACGACTTCTCAGCAAATGAAGTGCTGACCGATGAGAATACACCTTACGCCAAATTGCGTGGCAAGAGAGTGTCTTGGAAGTACCGCGATGCTTTCGACTACGACGGACCCGACACGCTTCACCGCTGGATCAAGAAGGCGGAGCGATATCCTTTGCCGGGCAAAAGCGCCAACGACGAAGAGAAGATGCGCGCCACCGAGAAGAAAAAAGTCGATGAAGTTCTAGATCTAGCTGAGGATGCCATCGATCTTGAGTTGGCAGACAAGGGACTTCGCGTTGATATCGCGTGCATTGAAAAAGATAGCCGCGGCCTATCCATTGCCTTCTGGGAAGCGAAGCGGGCGCGGAACCCTGAAGTTAGGGCGAAAGACCCGAACCAGCCAGAAGTGTTGGGACAACTTCGGAGGTATGATAAATTTCTTTCCGACCCCAAAAAAATTCCCCTCGTTGAGAAGGCATACCAAACAGCGGCGCTGCGTCTTGTGGAGCTTCGGAAGTATGCGGACTCCCTGGGCGAATCTTACCCTCTGAGCGATAACATCCGGGCGACGGCAAAAGACGGTGTGATGCTACCCGCGCTATCCACAGCACGACTCCTCGTTTTCCATGACGACCCAACGGACCGCATGTGGGAGACGCGCGACCATCCGAGGTTAGTCTCCCTCGGAATACCCATGGTGGTGCAGACCAAGCCCTCACCGCTTCGCTTCGATGGCAATTCTTGACCACCCTCCACCTCACCGTCCACCGCGCCACCGACACGATCGGCGGCAACTGCATCGAACTCAGCACCGGCGACAGCCGCATCCTGCTCGATGTCGGCCGGCCGCTCGATGCGCCGCGCGGCGCAACGGGGCTGTTGCCGCAGACGCTCGACGTGACCGTGGCGCCGGCGGCGGTGCTGATCTCGCATCCGCATCAGGATCACTACGGCCTGCTCGGCGAGTTGCCGGCGCACTGGCCGGTGTATTCCGGCGCAGCCGCAGCAAAGTTGATCCAACTGACCGAGGGCATCTTCGGCGAGGCGCCCGTGCGCGACTACCGGCACTGGCGTGGCGGCGAGACCATCGAGATCGGCGCGTTCCGTGTCACGCCGCTGCTCACCGATCACTCCGCGTTCGACGCCTACATGCTACTCATCGAGGCGGTGGGAAAGCGCGTCCTCTACTCCGGTGATTTCCGCGCGCACGGGCGCAAGGCCGCGCTTGTGCAGCGGCTGATGCGCGATCCGCCGCCGGACATCGATGTACTGCTGATGGAAGGCACCAATCTCGGCAGCGACAAGCCCACGAAGAGCGAGAGCGACCTGGAGGGCGATTTCGTCGATCTGTTCCGCGCCACGCCGGGGCGCGTGTTCGTCTGCTGGTCGGCGCAGAACATCGACCGCACCGTCACGCTCTACCGCGCGTGCCTCAAGGCCGGGCGCACGCTCGCCGTCGATCTCTACACCGCCGAGGTGCTCGACCTGCTGGCCGAGACGGGAAGCCTGCCGCGTGCGGGCTGGAACAACATCAAGGTGGTCATCACCCGCGCCATGGTCCGGATGTACGAGCGCAAAGGTCGCAGGGATTTCGTGACGCGGATGGCGGCCGATGGCGTGTCGGCGGCGCGGCTGGCGGAAGCCGCGGACAAATGGGTGGTCATGATCCGGCCCTCGCTGGTGCGGGATCTTGAATCCAAAGGCGTGACGCCCTCGCCGGCCGACGCGTGGAGCTATTCGCAGTGGCGGGGCTACCTGAAACAGCCGGACGGCGTCGCGTTGCAGGCGTGGTTCGATGGCGGCGGCGCACGTGCGGCGCACGTCCATACATCGGGGCATGCCTCGATCTCCGACCTCAAGGCGTTCGCGACGGCAATGAAGGCGCGGCGCCTCATCCCTATTCACGGGGTCGCGTGGGACACCGATGGCGAAGGTTTCGAAAACATCGTGCGGCTCAAGGATGGTGAGCCGTTGACGGTCTGATCCGATGCGTACCGCTAGTTTCCCACGCCCGCGCCGCCGGTTTCAGCGACGCGCGCCGGTTGGCGGCCCTTGGTCCTGCGATCCTGTTTGCGCAGTTCGACGAGATACGCGGCGATCTGGGTAGCCTCGTCGCGGCTGAGTCCCAGGTTGGGCATCGACACCGTTGCGCCGAGGCTTTCCGGCGCGAGAATGTAGCGCGTCAGCGCAGCCTCGCCCCATGATCCGCCCGCGCGGGTCAGCGCTTCGGAATAGGTGAAGCCCGGTTCGCTGCCGATGTCGCGTCCGGCGACGTTCCGCAGTTGGGGGCCCGCGCCCGCCGCGCCGACAAGGCTGTGGCATTCCGCGCAGCGCACGCCGTAGAGCGACGCGCCGTGGCCGACGAGACTGGCGCGTTTGCCGGAAAGTCCCTTGGTGGCGATGCGCGGCAGGACGGTGGCGCCGGTGTTGTAGATCCGGCTTTTGCCAAAGCCCGCGCCGTTGCGGATGAACAGCATCGACATGCGGTTATCGAGAATGGCGATGCGCCCGTCGGCCAGCACCTCGATGTCGCGCATGCCGCGACCACCGAAACGGATGGGTTCGGCGTAGATCGCGTCGTCGCCCTGCAAGCGGATGCGGAATAGCGTGTTGCCGGTGAGCGATCCGACCAGCAGGTCGCCGCGCCAATTGGGGAACGCCTCGCCCGGCGCCTCCACGAGATTTGAAATGCCGACCGACGGCATCCATGCGTACACCGGCCGCACGAAGCGATCGTGATTGCCCTCCACGGTCGCGCCTGCCCACGGGCGTTGATCGTAGTTGATACCGTAGGTGACGATGGGCCAGCCCAGATTGTCGCCGCGACGAACGAGATTGAGTTCATCACCGCCGTGGGGGCCGTGCTCGGTTTCCCAGATGCGGCCCTTCGA
Organism: Hyphomonadaceae bacterium; assembly: GCA_031414315.1. Taxonomy (GTDB): domain Bacteria; phylum Pseudomonadota; class Alphaproteobacteria; order Caulobacterales; family Aquidulcibacteraceae; genus VFBF01. Next base: position 12,294 of record JANNVF010000170.1, read on the forward strand.
ATCGCGGATCAGGCCCTGCGCGTTGCGCTCTCCCGACGCGAAGATCGTAGTGGCGCCGGTCTCCTTGTCGACGAGCAGCAGCTTGCCCATCGTGGCGTGGGGATCCTGCGAGACATCGACGCCGCGCGCCTCGAACACCTGCTGGTCGCCCACCGTCATCAACAGATGGCCAGCGTCGAAATCGAGCATGCGGCCGCCCGACAGGTTGCCGGAGAACGGCAGATAGAACGCGGAGAATTCAGTCATGACCTGGAAGCAGGGCGTGGCCGTGAAGATCGTGCGCCACGCATCCTTCTGGCGAACCTCGCCGTTCTCCACGATGATCTCGGTGCGGCTCAGCCGGAACTCGGTGCACGCCTTGGTGAACCAGTGGTGGGTGGCGTAGAGCGTGTAGGCGCCGTCGCCCTTCGAGATCGCGAAGATGTCGTTGACGCGGAAATAGTTGTGATCGTTGCCCGGTACGTTCCAGAGCGGGTCGGCTTTGTACGCCTCGAGGTTGATCGGTGATGCGATGTGCGCGGGCGCGTGATCGGAGGTGTTGGTGTCGAGCGCGACGAACGCGCCGTGCGCCGTGGTGACAAGCAACAGACCATTGTCGAGCTGGGTCATCGCTCCGGCGCGTGTGGGACGCGGCGCGAGCGGGACGAAGTTGATCTCCAGGTCCTGCAATTCGGAGCGGAACGGCTCCCAGGCCTCGGCCTGTGCCTTGACGGCCGCCTCGCCGCGCACGGCGCGGTCGATCCAGGCAAAGCCGCTGTCCACCACGGCCATGCCGTAGAGCCGGATCCGTTCGGCCGTCTCCACCCGCGCGACCACGAAGCCGAGCACCAGAAATCCGAACACCATGAAGAACGCCGCCCCTGCCCCAAGGGCGAAGATCAGCCGCCAGCGGCGCAGCGTCTGTCCGGCCAGCGCCGCGACAGACGTCGCGAGCGCGGCAGGGCGCGCCCAGGTTGGAAAAGTGAGCTTCATTGCCGAGTGCGTTCCGGGAGGTTCACGATTTTTAGCGCCGATGCGTGAAGCCAGCCAGTTCGTGCATCACGCAAGCGTGAGGTTCGCAATCGATCGCCTGCCGAAGCGTAAATTCACCATCATGGCCCCCTGCAAAGCCTGTCCTGGGACGCCAAAATCACCCCCATTAACCATCTGGGCGAGGGCGAGGCGGTGGGCCCCAAGCGGTCCGTGGGCGGACGGTGCTTCACGGCCGTTAAGGTGTTTCCCAGACCCTTAACAGGTTGTTCACGAAAAAAAGCCAGCAGGGCCCCCAGTGCCGTTGACCCCTCCTTAGGAATCCAAGGATCACTATATGTAGCGGTGCACGAAGCGCCTGAGTGCTGGATATTGGGGGCGCGCCCAACGCGACTCCGGTTAAGATAGCGTGAACGGAGACGGTCCTGATGTATCGGAATGAGGCGGTTGCGGCGGCTCCCACGCGTTTGGCGGACCACCGTCGGGGCAAGCCGAAGGCGGTCAAGGACCAGATGGCCCTGATCAAGAAGGTCGTGACCGACCCCTCCCGCGACGCGCTGCTGACCGATTTCGGCAAGACCACGCTGGACGACCGTTATCTGCTGGTGGGCGAGAGCTACCAGGACATGTTCGCCCGCGTGGCCACCGCTTACTCGGACGATCTCGAACACGCCCAGCGCATCTACGACTATATCTCCCGCCTCTGGTTCATGCCGGCGACGCCGGTGCTGTCGAATGGCGGCGCCGACCGAGGATTGCCTATCTCCTGCTTCCTCAACTCGGTGGGCGACAGCCTCGACGACATCGTCGACACCTGGAACGAGAACGTCTGGCTCGCGTCGAACGGCGGCGGCATCGGCACCTACTGGGGCTCGGTCCGCTCGATCGGCGAGAAGGTCGGCCAGAACGGGCAGACGTCCGGCATCATCCCCTTCATCCACGTGATGGACTCACTCACGCTCGCCATCAGCCAGGGATCGCTCCGTCGCGGCTCGGCGGCCGTGTACCTCGACGTGCACCACCCGGAAATCGAGGAATTCCTTGAGATCCGGAAGCCGTCGGGCGACTTCAACAGAAAGTCGCTGAACCTGCACCACGGCATCAACATCACCGACGAATTCATGATCGCGGTGCGTGACGGCACGCCGTTCGGCCTGCGTTCGCCGAAGAACCAGGAAGTCGTCAAGCTCACCGACGCGCGGAAGATCTGGACGAAGATCCTCGAACTGCGTCTGCAGACAGGCGAGCCCTACATCATCTTCTCCGACACCGTGAACAACCAGATGCCGGCGCACCAGAAGCGCCTCGGCCTCAAGGTCCGCCAATCGAATCTCTGCTCCGAGATCATGCTGCACACCGGCCAGGACCACCTCGGCCGCGACCGCACGGCCGTGTGCTGCCTCTCCTCGCTCAACGCCGAGAAATTCCTCGAGTGGGACAAGCACGAAGGCTTCCTGGAGGACATCTTCCGCTTCCTCGACAACGTGCTGCAGGACTTCATCGAGCGCGCGCCGCCGGAAATGGAACGCGCGATCTACGCGGCCTACCGCGAGCGCAGCGTCGGCCTCGGCGTGATGGGCTTCCACTCCTTCCTGCAGGCGATGAACGTGCCGTTCGAGTCCGCGATGGCGAAATCGTGGAACATGAAGATCTTCAAGCATGTGCGCCGCGGCGCCGACGCGGCGAGCGTGAAGCTCGCGCAGGAACGTGGACCGTGCCCCGATGCGGCGGAAGCCGGCGTCATGGCGCGCTTCTCGCACAAGCTCGCGATCGCGCCGACCGCGTCGATCTCGATCATCTGCGGCGGCACGTCGGCGGGCATCGAACCGATCCCGGCCAACATCTACACGCACAAGACACTGTCGGGCTCGTTCGCGGTGAAGAACCCCTACCTCGAAGCGCTCGTGCAATCGAAGGGCCGCGACACCGACGACACCTGGAACTCGATCCTCGCCAACGAAGGCTCGGTGCAGCACCTCGATTTCCTGTCGGACGACGAAAAGGCGGTGTTCAAGACCGCGTTCGAACTCGATCAACGCTGGATCATCGAGCTTGCCGCCGACCGCACGCCACTGATCTGCCAGTCGCAGTCGCTGAACGTGTTCCTGCCGGGCGACATCAACAAATGGGACCTGCACATGCTGCACTGGATGGCGTGGGAACAGGGCGTGAAGAGCCTCTACTACTGCCGCAGCAAGAGCGTGCAACGCGCGGGATTTGCGCAGGGCGAGGGGATGAAGGCTGAGGCGGCGGCGTATTCGGACGTGAAGACGGACTATGAGGAGTGTCTGGCCTGTCAGTGAGGTGAATTGTGGCGATCCACGACGTTACATGTAGCCGTTGCGGTTTTCGCACGACCTTCGTCGAACCTACCGAGGAGGTAAACTTGAGCTAGGCATAGACTACATGAGCACCTGCTTGAAAATGCGAGAAGCCGCATCAAGCGGCAAACCCACGCCAATCGCTGACTGCGACGACCTGACAAAGTCGATACGCATTCCGATCGGGCGTTAGGCAGAAACTTGAATACGGGCGCAAAGCAAGCACTCGATCTCGGGCTGGCGCGCTGAAAACGAAACCGTCAGGTGCTTGTCGCGTCTTCAATGGACAACGGGCGCAGGCGGATACGGATCCTCCTCTCCGGTCATATCAACAACAACCAAGTTTTTTACATAGTCCTTCAGGAAAGCGTCTTGGCGATCCTTGTCGCTCAGTTTCACGAGTACAAGTGTCTCGACTTGGTCAATACGGTAGCCAGTCTTCAGTTCTGTTCGTGCAGCCTTCTTCGCCTTAGCTAGTGTCTTGAACGACGCCCATTCCCGCCAGTAGCTGTCGCCTATGCGATCACCTTCTGGGCCAAGCGATTCCTGATAAACGACAAATAGCATAGCGCTCTCCTCTCCTCACTCGGCATGCCGCATGAAGAACGCGTCAGCTTCCGCGTCCGTCGCGAAGTCATCGTCGCCAGACTGCCGTGCGCGCACTTCCTCCAGATGCCACGCCGGAGGTTCTTGAGCGTCGGCCTCCTCGTCCTCGATCAACTCTTCGATCTGGACGGCCACCGCTTCCTGCCGATCCGGCGGCAAACGCGCGATCCGCGCCAATGCAAGGTCGAGCTTTGTCATAACACAGAGATATCACGGCGCCCTCTGCGAGGCCATCGTTAGAGTTCATCACACGGTGCGGGATGTATCGTCGATTTTCCTTGGATGCCACGCCAAAATAGGGGGATTCCCACCCCCTCAATCCCCCACCCGCTTCCATGCGCCCCAAGCGCCACCGCGCGAAATCACGCAATCAATCCGGCCGGGTAGCCACCATGGCAAACTCCCGGCCATGAAATCACCCGCCGACATCCCTCTCGCCTCAGGCCTGCGCTACATCGTGGACGATCTCTTCGTCGCGGTGCGCCTTGGCATGCGGCGGTTCTGGCGGGGCGGCGTCTATGCCAATGCGCCGGCGGGCGAGAGCCTCGTGTTGCTGAGCCGGCTGTCGCGCATTCTCCGCTGGGCGTTCGTGATCCTCGCGGCGCACCTGGAGCTCAAGCCGCAAATGCCGCGCGCGCCGGCAGTCCGTGTGCGGGCGAAGACGCGGCCGGTTCGCTTGCAGCGCCCGTCCTTCCCGCTGTTTGCACGCTTCCGCATCGTGACGGCCGACCGCACGCCCGGCGCTATCCCCGCCGCATTCGCGGCGCCGCGCGACCGCTATCTCACCGCGCACCGCAAGCTCGACGCGCTCACCCGCGCGCTCGCCGATCCGATGCCGTTCGTGCGGCGCATGGCGCGCCGGCTGCCGACGCAGCTCATGGTGTTCGGCTGGCGCCCGCCGAAGCGGCCGCCGCCGACGCACAAGCGCGACTTCTGGGAAGAACTCCTCATCGCCTTCCGCGAAGCGCGCCATGTGCTCGGCGACTTCCGCCGACGAACGCGCGACATCGCCAACGCCGAGGCCGCCGGATCATCATGATCCGGCGAACGCGACGGCTGCGCGCGCCGCCGACGTCACGCCGCCGCGCTGAACGCCGCCATCTGCGCATCGAGCGCGCGCTTGAACGCGGGCCGCGCCTCGCAGCGGGCCTGATACGCCTGCAGAGTCGGGAAACCGTCGAGAATGTCGGTGTCGCGCAGGTTGCGCAGCACCGTCGTCATCATCAAGTCACCCGCGGAGAAACGCTCTTCGAGGTAGGGACGATCGCCCAGCGCCGTTGCGAGTTCGCCAAGCCGCTTCTTCACCTGCGCTTCAAGCTGCGGCTGACGCTGCTCCACCCACGCTTCGCCCTGATGGAAGAAGAGCTCGCCGAGTTGCGCCACGACGACTTCGATGGAGTTGAGCGCGGCAAACACCCAGGTCATCGCGCGGGCGCGGCCGATCTCGTCCTTCGGCAACAGCGTTTCGCTGCGCTCGCCGATGTGCAGCACGATGGCGCCGGATTCGAACATCGAGAGCGGCCCGTCCTCGAACGCCGGCACCTGGCCGAACGGCTGGCGCGCGCGATAGGCGGGCATGGCCTGATCGCCCTGCTGCAACAGCGACGCATCGTAGGCGATGCCCGCCTCCTCCAGCGCC
>JANNVF010000171.1:0-3898 GCA_031414315.1 Hyphomonadaceae bacterium
TGAGCACCAGTGGCAGGCCGGCGGCGGTCAGCACGAACGTGACCAGCACCGCCAGCACGAACGCCACCACCTGCGTCGCCGTCAGCGCCGACATGGCCGCGCCGATGGCGATGTAGGCGCCCGCCATCAGCAGGCTGGCCAGATAGCCGACGAAGATCGCCGCGTTGTCCGGGCTGCCGAGGAAGTTGACCGTGATCCACAGCGGCACGGTGAGCAGCAGCGCGAACGCGGCGACCGTCCAGGCGGCGAGAAACTTGCCGAGCACCAGCGACCACGTGGGCGCCGGCAGCGTCAGCAGGATCTCGATGGCGCCGGAGCGCGCTTCATCCGACCACAGCCGCATGGCGATGGCCGGCAGGAAGATCATGAACAGCCACGGGTGGAACGCGAAGAACGCCGACAGATCCGCGCGGCCCTGATCGAAGAACCCGCCGACCTGGAACGTGAACGTGCCGATGGCGATGAGGAACACCACCACGAACACGTACGCGAGCGGCGTCGTGAGATACGCCAGCAGTTCGCGGCGATAGACAGCCGTGAGGCTCTTCATAGCCCCTCCTCCCCGCCGGTCAGCGCGCGGAACGCGGCTTCAAGCCCGCCGTGTTCTTCGGCGAGTGCTGCCGGTGTTGCATCGGCGACCTTGCGGCCTTGATGGATGACGATGGCGCGGGTGCACACGGCTTCGACTTCTTCCAGGCTGTGCGTCGACAGGATGAGCCCGCGTTCGCCGCCTAGACGGCGGATGAGCTCGCGCACCGCCTGCCGCTGGTTCGGGTCGAGCCCATCGGTGGGCTCGTCGAGGATGAGCAGCATCGGATCGTGGATGAGGGCTGCGGCGAGGCCGACGCGGCGGCGGTAGCCCTTGGAAAGTGTTTCGATGGGTCGCTGAATTGCTTCGCCAAGGCGCGTGTCCTGCGCGGCGCGGGTGACGGCGTGGCGGGCGGCGTCCTTGTCCATGCCGCGCGTCTCCGCGACGAAGCGCAGGAACGTCCACGGCGTCATCTCGCCGTAGAGCGGCGCGCCTTCGGGCAGGTAACCGACACGCTCCTGCGCGCGACGGCGATCCTGCGCCACGTCGATGTTGAAGATCTTCGCGGTCCCTTCGTCCGGCTCCAGATAGCCAGCGATCATCCGCATGGTGGTGGTCTTGCCGGCGCCGTTGGGACCAAGAAAGCCCACCACTTCGCCGACATCGATGGAAAAGCTCACGTCGTCGACGGCGATGCGGCGACCGAAACTTTTCCGCAAGCCCTCGACTTGCAGGAGCATGACGTCCTCAAATGTCTCTACAGGCGGCGGGTCCTATAGCGTGTCGCAGCGCTTGTCATCGGGGTGGTTTGGCGCAGGTCAGACCCGCAGCGTCAGCCCGCCATCCACCGCCAGCCCCTGCCCGGTCACGAAGCCCGCGTCGTCGGACGCCAGGAACAGCGCGGCCTTGGCCAGATCCATGGGTTCGCCGAGGCGGCGCAGCACCGCCTTCTTGGCCCAGATCTCGGCCACGTCCGGGCGCGAGTCCCAGAGCGGTCCGGTCATGCCGGTGCGGATGGCGCCGGGCATCAGGTAATTGGCGGTGACGCCGTGCTTGCCCAGTTCCAGCGCCAGCGACCGCGTCAGCCCGCCGACACCCGCCTTGGACGCGCAGTACGCGGCCAGCCCATAGTCCGTGCCTTCGGCCATCACCGACGCCGTGCTGATGATCCGCCCGGCCGGCGACTTCACGAGCAGCGGAATCGCCGCGCGGCAGAGACGGAACACGGCGCGGATGTTGACCGCGAACACCCGGTCCCAGTCCTCGTCGGTCATCGCCGACGCCAGCGCATTGTTGGAGACGCCGGCGTTGTTGAACAGAATATCGAGGCTGTCGCCGGCGGCGGCGATGATGCGCTCGGGCGCATCGGCGCCGGTGATGTCGGCTTCCAGGTGCGTGACGCCGGCCGGCGGATCGCCCTTGAACGCGCCCGGGCGATCCACCGCGATGACACGGGCGCCCTCCCGCGCGAACAGCGCGGCGCTGGCCTGCCCGATCCCGGACGCGGCCCCGGTGACAATGGCGGTCTTGTCGGCGAGCCTTCCCTCGACTTTGGCGGTCATGCGCTTCTCTCCTCGACTGTTGGTCTTGAGGAAGCACGCCGCTAAAATGGAGAGAAGCCACAAAGCAAGAAAGCCGACCCTTTCGGGCCGGCTTTCCAGTTGGTCGGTTGAACAAGAGTTCGGCGCCGCCGATCAGGGGGCTGGGGGGGCTGATGGAATCTGACCAACAAGGCCATTCCCCGTTCAACCGACCGTCGCTACGATTGCCTGAGGACATGGCGCGTTCAAGGCAGATTTTTGTAATAATCGCCCAAAATGCCACACCGGCCTGTGAGTTATTTTCAACGCGTTGAAAAGGTTAGGCTTTGGCCACTCCGCCCTCGACAGATCACTCACAGCAAACTGTGCCGCGCCGCATTTTCTTTGCGCGCAGCGAGCTGTCTCTCATCCTTTCAGCCTACGGCCGCGGCGTCGCGCAGGGCGACTGGCGCGACTACGCGATGGACGCCCTGAGCGATCGGGCGCTGTTTTCGATCTACCGGCGCACCGCCGAGACACCGCTCTACCAGATTGAAAAGAAACCGGATCTGGCCCGCAAGCAGGGTGAGTGGTCGATCCTGTCGGGCCACGGCCTGATCCTGAAGCGGGGCCGGGAGCTGGAGCCGATGCTCCGCTTCTTCGATCGCAAACGATTCGCACTCGTCGGAGACTGAGTCGCGATGCCGCATATACAAACCCAAGTCGTTATCCCCGCCGCCCCGGACGCCGTCTGGGCGGTGATGGCCGACTTCGAGCGCTACGGCGACTGGAACCCGCTGAACCTGTCCGCGCACGGCGAGGCGAAGGTCGGCGCCAAGGTGCGCATGGTGTTTCGGAACCTCGCCAGCGCGCGCCAGGGCGACACCCTCCAGCAGACCGTGACCATCGCCGCCGCCACGCCGGGGCGTGAGCTGGCGTGGACAGGCTACGTCCCGCTCCTCTTCAAAGGCCGCCACGGTTTCCTGCTGACCCCGCAGGACGGCGGCACGCACGTGCTGCACACCGAGACCCTCTCCGGCCTTGTCCCTGCCCTCTGGAACGAGGCGCGGATCGCACGCGATTTCACGCCGGCGTACGCGGCCGTGAACGCGGCGCTCGCGGCGCGGGTGGCGGCGCTGGGCTGAGCGTTTTGCGAGACCGTCATGCCGGTCCCGAGCCCGGTTTTTGAGACGTCTGAGAGGTTGGCGGATGGATGCCCGGTCAGCGCAGCCAGCCAGCCGTGACGCCCAGCAGCATCACCAGCAGCACGCCGATGCCCAGCGCCGACGCCAGCTCCCAGCGGACCGACCGTTCCGGCGGACGCAGCAGGGCGACATACGCGGCGACGAGCCCCGCGATCGGGATCAGGACGAGGACGGCGAGGCCGAGCCTGTCGAGCCCCGTGAACGACTGGCGCGGTAGTGTCTGGATGACGTGTTCGATCACCCGCACGAGGATGTAGCCATTCCCCGCCATCAGCGCCGTGGCGCGCGCGATTTGCCTCGGTTCGCTCATCCCCGATGATTGGGTCAGGGCGCGCGGGAGGTCACGCGAAAAGTCTCATCTTCCTCGCGTGCGGGGGAAGATGAGAGGGCGAGAGGTCACAACGAAAACGCCCCGACCTCTCGGCCGGGGCGCTTCTGGTTTCCGTCTGACCCACTGCCTAGTCCCTGGAGGACAGCAGCGAGAGGATGAACTGGAACAGGTTGACGAAGTTCAGGTAGAGGCTCAGCGCCCCGTACGTCGTCGCCACCGCCATCGAGCGGGTATCGCCCTGGATTTGGTAGTACGTGTACTTCAGGCGCTGCGTGTCGAACGCGGTCAGACCCGCGAAGATCAGCACGCCGAG
>JANNVF010000172.1:0-6683 GCA_031414315.1 Hyphomonadaceae bacterium
AGCGACTTCATCGCATCGCGCATCGCGGCAAGATCGACGACGGCGGGGACGCCGGTGAAGTCCTGCATCAGCACGCGCGCCGGGGTGAACCCGATCTCGTGCTCCACGGCGCCCTTGTTGGTCAGCCACGCGGCCAGAGCCTGGATATCTTCCTTGCGGATCGCCCAGCCGTCTTCCTTGCGCAGCAGGTTTTCCAGCAGCACCTTCAGCGAAACCGGCAGGCGCGAGATATCGCCGAGCCCGTTTTTCGCGGCCTCCTCCAGCGAATAGTAGGAATACGTCTTGTCACCGACGGAAAGCTCCCGGCGGCAGTTGAAACTGTCGAGTGAACGGAGTGCGAGCGCAGGCATGAGCGATCTTCCTTGAACAAAGGGTTTTTCGGATCGCAAGCGCGTTGGGGGGCGCCCCTAAAGCCGGAATCGGACCGGCGCGCGCGGCAAGTTCAAGATACGCCGAGTTCCCCGGTCGCGCAATTGGACTGGGGCAAAGTAGTTCTACGGAACGTCGAGACGATCCTGCCTACCGGACAAAGGAAATGTAGGCCCAGTCGGTGAGCCAGATCATGAGTGGAAACGCCGACAAAACCGGAAGGCAAAAAGTCGCCAACACAACTATGTCGGCCAAGTCTTGGCCGAACCATTTTGCCAGCGATCTACTCACGGCGCCCAGAGAATCCGCAATCGGGTCTATTATAAGTATAAAGTAAAGAGGAATGACCTGGACGAGAACAACTGGCAGCAACAACCCCGATCTGCTTGCTACCCCAATCGGTCTCTTCAAATCGATATCCACGTGTTCGTTGTTGAGTCTGACCAACCTGATTGCACCGAAAACGCCAAATATCATTATCGACAGCACATCGAAGGCGATCGGCGGCAAATGCCAGGGGAGCCAAGATGCTATCCACTCGAAGACCGGATGCATAAGCCATCTGTAGTATTCGACCACCCAGTGCGCGCTTGCACCAAGCATATGCAGAACCGTTTGGGCGATTTCCGGTAGATTGATCGACCACTTCAGGATGGCCGACCACGCATCGCTCCAGAACGTCATCTTGCTGAGCAACGAGGCCGTGCTGGCGAGCCATCCCACCAGCGTCGCCAGCGCCGACAGTATGCCGATCAGTTCCAGCATGTGACGCACCGGCTTTGGTAGCCGGTCGATCAGCTTGTCGGGCAAGGTGGTTTCAGTCGTCATCTCGTCGTCCCCGGGCCTGAGCATACCTAAATTCCACAGGCTGAAAACCCGTAGTCCAGACGCCTTGACGCGGCGCGCCGCGACCGGCTCCCTGCACGCGATGGATCTGCAGGTAGAGGGGCTCGCGCTGGACCGCGGCGGCTGGCGGCTGTTCGAGACCCTCTCGTTCAGCGCACAGCCCGGCGAACACGTGGCGCTGACCGGCCCCAACGGCGCCGGCAAGACGAGCCTGCTGCGCGCTATCGCAGGGTTTCTGCGGCCGAGTGCGGGGACCATCGCCCTGCGCGGCGGCGCGGAAGATCCCGCAACCCGAATCCACTTTCTCGGCCACCGCGACGGACTGAAGGCGCCGCTGGATGCGCGCGCGCACCTCCGTCACTGGGCGGCGCTGCTGGGCGGTACAGAGACTGGCGACGTGATCGGCAGGCTCGGCCTCGACCGGGTCGCGGATCTGCCGGCGCGCACGTTGTCGGCGGGGCAGAGCCGGCGCCTCGCGCTCGCGCGCCTGCTCGTGGCGTCGCGTCCGGTGTGGCTGCTCGACGAGCCCGCGTCGGCGCTCGACGCCGAGGGCAAAGCCTTGCTGAACGGCCTGATGGACACACACCGCGCCGGCGGCGGCATCGTGATCGCTGCGGTGCACGAACCGCTCGGCGCGCCGAGCCAGACGATCGCGCTCGGCTTATGAGCATCCTGCGCGCCACCGCAGCGGTCTTCCGTCGCGACCTCGCGCTCGCATGGGCGGCGGGCGGCGGCGCGGCGGCGCCCGTGGGCTTCTTCATCGGCGCGACGACGCTGATCCCACTCACCGCCGGGCCGGACCGCGCGACGCTGGCGTTGATCGGCGCGCCGCTGCTGTGGCTAACCGCTGCACTCGCGGCGCTGATGGTGCTGGAGCGGCTGTTCCAGGCCGACCTTGAGGACGGCAGTCTCGACCAGCTGTTGCTATCGCCGGCCCCGCTCGAACTTCTGGTTGCGGCCAAGGGCGCGGCGCTGTGGGTGGCGATCGGCGCGCCGCTGGCGCTGGCCGCTATCCCCATGGCGCTGGCGATGCAGACGCCGCCGCATGCAGCGCCGGTGGTTGCCCTTGGTCTGCTGGTGGGGCTGGCGGCGTTCATCGGCGCCGGTCTGTTCGGCGCGGCGCTGGCGGCGGGCGTGCGGCGCGGCGGGGTGCTGATCGCCATCCTTGTACTGCCGTTCTTCGCGCCGCCGATCATCTTCGGCGCCAGCGCTGCATCCGCCGCCGTGGAGCACGGCCTGTTCACGCCGGCGTTCTCGCTGCTCTGCGCCTGCGCGCTGGGCGCGGTCGCGCTCGGTCCCATTGGCGCAGCGGCGGCGCTGCGTCTGCATCTGGAGTGACGCCATTGCGCCGCCGGTGACGGCTGGCTACGCCTCCCCCATGTTCGCGTACTTCGCCAACCCCGAGCGCTTCATGCGCATCTCCGCCTGGGCGTTGCCGATCGCGGCGGCGCTGGCGGTGCTGCTGTTCGCCATCGGCCTGCCGTGGGCGTTCCTGTTCGCGCCGCCGGATTTCCGGCAGGGCGAGAGCGCGCGGATCATGTTCGTGCACGTGCCTGCCGCCTGGTGGGCGATGGGCATCTATACCTTCATGGCGATCGCCAGCTTCACCGGCCTGGTCTGGCGTCACGCGCTGGCGGATGTCGCTGCGCGCGCCGCAGCGCCGATCGGCGCCGCGTACGCCGCGCTCTGCCTCATCACCGGCTCGTTCTGGGGCCAGCCGACGTGGGGCACATGGTGGGAGTGGGATGCGCGGCTGACGTCCATGCTGGTTTTGTTTCTCACCTACGTCGGCTATCTGGCGCTCTGGGCGGCGATCGAGGACGAGACGCGCGCCGCGCGACTGGCCGCGATCCTCTGCCTCGCGGGGTTCATCAACATCCCGATCGTGCACTTCTCGGTCGACTGGTGGAACAGCCTGCACCAGACCGCGAGCATCATCCGGTCAGGTGGCTCGTCGATGGACAAGAGCATGATGCAGCCGCTGCTGATGATGGCCGGCGCCTATCTGGCGGCGTTCGCCGCGCTGCTGATGGCGGGCATGCGCGCCGAAGTGTTTCGCCGGCGCGTGAGCGCCGCCGCCTTGCGCCGGGCGCGCGCATCATGAGCGATGCGACGTGGTTTGACTCTTTGGCGCACCTGATGGCCGACAAGAACTGGGGCTATATCTGGCCCTGCTACGCGCTGGCGGTGGCGACGTTCGCGCTGCTCGGCCTGCGCGCGGTGCTGCTGCTGCGGCGCTGGGAAGCGCGGGCGAAGGGCGTCGAAAAGACCTAGCGAAGCGCTACTTCCTGGCCTTCTGCGCGGGCGGCGGCGGCGGCGCGCGCGCCAGCTGATCGAGTGGCGGCGCGATATCCTGGTAGTCGGCTTCGGTCAGGCCATAGGCCCATGGCGCCACGCGCGCGTTGATCTCCGCCGCTTCGGCTTCCTTCGCCGGCGTCTCGGCGCGCGCGACGAGCTTGATCCAGAACTTGCCGCTCACCTCGTCGAAGAGTTCAGCTTCCAGCAACAGGCCATCGAACGTGCGGACATGGATGCGCGCTTTCGCAGGGCCAGCGATCGCCGCAGCCGGGCGCACGTCGAGCGGCTGCAGCCGCGCGAGCTTGGAGGCGGTTTCCGGCACACCGTTGTTCGAGATCACCGGCAGCGCGGCGTTCGGCGCAGCAAGCGTGAAGCTTGCTTCGGCGCTGGCGCGTTCGATGCCGTAGGCCGGGCCGGTCGCCGGCTCCACCAGCGCGCCGGCGATGCGCGCGCGATTGAGGTCGAGCGGCGCGAGATCGAGCCATTGCGCGGCGTCGCGCAGCCCCGGCATCTTGCCGCGCACCTGCCACGTCTGATTTTCCTCCGGCTTGCGCAGGAACAGCGCGCCGCCCGGCTCTTCGCCGATAATGAGATCGGCCAGCCGCGCGCCCTGGCTATCCTCCACCTGCACCAGCACGCCGGAGCCGCCCTTCAGAGGATCGCCGAGGCCGAGGCGTTCGTGACGTTCGGGATCGCGCGTCATCTGCCGCACGTAGGCCAGCGAACGAAGCCCTTCGGTGAACTGCGCCAGCACTTCACGGCGCACCGGGAAGTTGCCACGGTCCTTGAGCGCCCAGCCCTTCTGCGTACGCTGGATCTCGTACCGCGCGTCCTTCGACGCCACGGTGATCTTCGCGGCGTCCTTCAGCCGTTCGGAAAAGCCCGGCAGCACTGGCCCCGCCACCGCGCCGGCGTCACGCCCGCGCGCCTGGATCGCGACGGTGATCGTCGCCACGATCGTCAGCACGACCGCGAGACCGGCGATCCAGGTTGCGCGGCGTCCGCGTCCTTGAGCCAATTCGGTGGTCATGAGGCGCCTTCGGTTTTGGTTGAGAGAGCCACCGCAGCCGAAGTGCGGCGCTGGCGGCGCAGGAGCCAGAACGCGCCGGCACAGGCCACCATCAGCGGCATCAGCCACACGTTCAGCAGGATGAGCCAGCCTTCGAGCCGATCAAGGTCGGTGCGATAGCCGCGCTCCACCGCGCGCAACTGCTTGCGGACGGTGAGCGCGGTGGCGCGGAACTGCTCGATCTTGCTGCGCTCGTCGGGCGTCAGTTCGGCGCCGAGATTGCCGGAGAAAAACCCGGAGCCTTCGCCCTTGGCTTCCAGTTCAGAAAGGCTTTGTTCGGTGGAGGCGAGTTCCGCCTGCAACGCGGTCTGCGTCTCCACCATGCGCGCCTGCGCGTTGTTGCGGATCTTCTCCACCACATCCATGCGCCGCAGGCTGGGCGCCCGCGAGCGCAACGAGAGCAGCGCCGTGGAGCCGCCGAGCTGGTCGATGGCGTTGAGCACCAGCGCCGCATTGTCCACCAGCGCCTGGCGCTGTTGTCCGCCAAGATAGAAATTGTCGTCGAGAAAATCGACATCGCTGATCAGCACCACCGTGGCGCCATCCGCCGAGACGGCGACGTGGGCGACTTCGGCGGCGGCGGCGATCGTGGCTGGCCGTGCGGGGCCGAACGCCGACGGCAGCTTGCCGGCGATGCGGACTGCGATCGTCTCCTGCCGCGCACTGCCGACGTAGTCCTGCAGCAGCGAGGCGGGATCGGGGCGGCCCACGGCCTGTTGCGCGGGAATACGCATCGTGTCGCCCGACGTGCGCGCGAGCGGCGTGATCTCCACACCGGGCACAGCGCTCCACGAGATCGCGCCCGGCGCGCCGACGTTGATCCCGCGCGCCAGCGCTGCGGTGATCAGATCGTCGCGATTGAGCTGGTTGGCTGGCACTTCGAAGAACAGCGGCTGCGGCATGACCACGGGCTGGCCATTCGGCCCCATCGCCTGGATCGGCAGCGCGTGCTCGCGGTCGAGGATCGCGTCGGTGCTGACCGCGACGCCCCATTTCTGCAGCAGCGCCGCCATCTGCGAAGATTGCGGCGCGGCCGCCTGCGGCATGCCGAACGGGTTGGGTTGGGTCTCGGTCATGATCGCCGCAGGGTCCACGGCGATGAACGCGCGGCCCTTGGTCATCATGAACTGATCGACGACATACAACTGCTGCTCGGTCAGCGCCCACGGATGGACGATGGCCAGCACGTCCACGTCTGCGTCGATGCCGGTGAAGTCGGGCGCGAGCTTCTGGATATCGGCGAGGCGGGTGAGTTCGCTGACGATGTAAGGCTGGCCCGATTGGGCCGCCATGGCCGGATCGCCGCCGGCGAGTTCAGGGTCCCACGACAGCGCGGTGATCAGCGCGACCTTCTTGCGGCCGGTGTTCTGCAGTTCGGAAATGAGCCGCGTCAGTTCGTATTCAAGAAACGGTTCGCGATCCCACGAGAGCTGCGGGATCGTCACCTTCTCGTCGACCGCATTGGCGCCGGTGATGCCGAGGAAGATCGGATCGGCGCCCGCTTCGGCCTGCAGCGGCTGCAATCCGGCGGCGACGGCTTCGTCCTCCGCATCGGTGAAGCGGACGGGGTCGACCTCCAGCACGCGCACCTTGCCGCGCGAGCGGCGCGCGTAGGTCTGCAGCAGTTCACGCACGCGCGAGCCGTAGGTGCGGACCTGCGGGTAGGGCGCGGCGGCATCGCGCGAATAATAGAAGGTGAGCGTAACCGGCTCGTTCAGATCGCGCAGCGTCTGCTTGGTGCCTTTCGACAGCGAGTAGAGGCTGTTTTCGGTGAGATCGAGCCGCGCGCCGGAGAACCAGCTCGACACGATCACGTTCGACGCGAGGAAGATCACCGCAAGCGCGGCGAACACGATGAGAGCGTAGCGACGGGCGGACATGTCAGCCTCCCCGCCGCGAGTCGACGGCGAGCGTGGCGCCCGAGAGCGCCAGCGCGATCAGCGAAAGGAAATAGAACACCGAGCGCAACTCGATAACGCCGCGCTGGGCGGCGTCGAAGTGCTGCAGGATGGAGAGGCCGGAGATGCCCTCCGCCGTGGCGCCGCCGATCAGGCCTTTCAGGAAGTTGAGCACCAGTGGCAGGCCGGCGGCGGTCAGCACG
>JANNVF010000173.1:0-32020 GCA_031414315.1 Hyphomonadaceae bacterium
GCTCGCGTTCCGGAGGCGTCGAGGGTGATGGCCGTGCCGCCCACGAAGCCCGGCGTGAACCCGGACGCGCCGGCGAACTCGGTGTACTCCGCGTTGAGCAACGAGACGTTCGCCGACAGGCGCAGGTGATCCGTGGGCCGCAGCGTAACGTCCAGATCGAGACCGTAGATCTCTTCGCCGCCCGCGTTCTGCAGACTGGTCGCCGCGCAGGAACTTGGATTGATGCGGGTGACCTGAATGTTGCTGAAGTCGTAGAAGAAGGCAGAGGCGTCGACCTGGAGTGCCCTACCGAACCAGCGTGACTTGATGCCGGTTTCATACGCGTCGATGATTTCCGACTCCACCGGGTTCTGGCCGGCACAGAAATCGTTCAGGTTGTAGGTCCCGCTCTTGAAGCCGCGGTTGTAGCTCACGTAGCCCATCAGGCCTTCGCGGAATGTATGATCCACCGACAGCCGGAAGCTCGGCTCAGAGAAGTCGCTTTCCTGATCGTCGGACCCGATGAGCGTCTGCGTCGGCAAAACGAACCCGGGTGCAAGCTCGCCGAATCCATACTGCTCGAACTGGTACTTGCGCGTTTCGGTGGTGTAGCGGGCGCCGACGGTCACGTTGGTCTTGTCGGTGACGGCGTAGGTGCCTTGAGCATACACCGCATAGGCTTCGATGGGACCGCGCGCATAAGTCTGGATGCGCGAACCGCCGGGCGTGGACGTCACCTGCGCGTCCGTGGCCGGATATGGAACACCGACGCCGAACGTCAGTGGACTGAGTTCCGGTTCGTTCTTGAGATAGAACACGCCTGCGACCCATTCGAGAGGACCATCGGTCGTCGAAAGGATTTGAAACTCCTGCGAAATGTCGCGGGTGCTGCCGGGGTTGTCGAAGAAGAACAGGTTCGCCGACGTGGCGTCATAATCGAGGACCTGTTTCACGTCGAGGTCTGCCGCGCCCGTGATCGACACGAGATCGAAGTTTTCAAACGCGTAGCGCATGTGCAGTGAGGCGCGATACCCGGAGTTCTCCAGGCGGTTGATCGTTTGCGCCTGGGTCATCGTGTAAGGCGCGGGCGCGGCATTGCCGCCGACAAAGACGCCCACCGGAATCGGGTCCGGCGCCATGTTCATCGAGCCCCGCGTTGCGGTGGTCGTTGCGTCGTCGTGCGTGACTCCGAGCAATGCTTCGAACTTTTCTGTTGGCCGCCAGAGAAGCCGCCCACTGATCGTGGTGTTCTCCATGCCGCCGCGTTTTTCGCCGGTGCCCAGCACACTGAAGTAGTCGCCGCCGTCGCGCCATGACACCGCAAGGCTGCCGGCGAGCGTCTCCGACGCAATCGGGCCGGTCACATAGAGGCGCGCGGTGCGCGCGTCGTAGTTGCCGACCCCGACTTCGCCACTCGCCTCCGGCGTGAAGTCCGGACGTTTGGTGACGACGTTGACAGCGCCGCCGGATGCATTGCGCCCGAACAGCGTCCCTTGCGGACCGCGTAGAACCTCGATCCGCTCGATGTCGTTGAGCGCAAAGACGTTTGCTGCCTTGTCCGACTGGTAGACGCCATCGATGAACAGCGCGACGGACGGATCATTGCCGATCGACGTCGAGTTGGCGCCGACGCCACGAATGAACGGCGTGAAGAACGCACCCGCAGTGGACCCCGGGCTGGTGGTCAGGCCGGGCACGACGCTGGGAAGATCGAGGGGGCTTGTCACGCCAGCGGTATCGAGTTGCGTTTGATTGACCGCCTGCACGGAGATCGGCACGGTGCTCAGTAGCTGCTCGCGCCGTTGCGCGGTGACCACGATTTCGCCGTTGTCGGCGCTCTCGGTCCCGGAGGGCGCCGCTGGATCTGCCGGGGTCTGTGCAAAGGCGGCGCAGGGCAGCAGCGCGGACGCGGCGACGGCGCCGACAAGCAGGTTGCGCGACAAGGGTCCGCGTGGTCCGACGCCCCGACCAGATCGAAACATGTTCACGATACTTCCTCCCCTCGTGCGGCGGTTGACGCCGTCAGCGACTCTTTTGTGCGCACATGCTAATCCCGCGATCGCTTCGGCAGACCCGATTTTTTCTGACCTTGCGCCAAGATTTTCTCATTGGAGACAACGCGATCGACCTCGCGCGCCAATGATAAAAAGACGGCGGCGCATGGTCGTGCGCCGCCGCTCGCCCCCCACCGCGCGGGTCCGCGCCGAGAAGTCGAAGTTGCCGAGAGGCTCTAGTCGCCGAAGTTGACGCCGAACGTGAGGCCAACCGTCAGCGGCTTGTTTTCCACGTACTGGAAGCCCTGCGCCTGGGGTGAAATGTAGATCGGGTGCAGGTCGTCGGTGATGTTGTTGCCCCACGCGCGCAGATACCAGGCGTCGTTGGGCGCGTAATAGGTGACCGAGGCCGCGAGCGTCTCGTGCGACGGGAATTCCGCCAGGATGCCGCCGGGCGAAGCGTCGTAGCTGCTGACGTACGAGAGCGTGCTCGTAAAGAACAAGCGCGCGCCGCCGTCCAGCGGAAGGTCGTAGTCGGCTCCGATATTGCCGCTGAAGTCCGGGGCGAAAATGGCGCGCGCGCCGCTCACGTTGACCGCGCAGGAGTAGTTGCCGCCGATCGGCGTTCCGGCCGCCCGCGCGTTGGCGTCCGCGAGCGAGATGCCCACTCCGCCTACCGGCAGCGGGCACGCCGTGAAGGCCGTTGTGCGCGGCAGGAACACCTGCGCGTCACCGAAGTCTTCGTACTCCGAGGTCAGCGCCGTGAACCCACCCCGCATAGTGAGATCGGCTGTGGCGCGCAGCTCGAAGTCGACGTCGATCCCCTGCAGGGTCGCGGCGGCGGCGTTCTGCACGGTGGAGATGCCAACACCGGTGATCAGGCCGACCTGGATGTCGGAATAGTCGTACGACCAGAGCGCCGTGTTGATGCGCAGGCGGTTATCAAGCCACTGGCTCTTCAGCCCGACCTCCCACGCGTCGAGTGTTTCCGGTTGGACAGCGACGGCCGACAAGGTAGTCTGGTTGAAGGCGCCGCTCTTGAAGCCGGTATTGAAGCTTACATAGCCCATGATCGCGTCGGTGAACTTGTGGTCGAGCGCCGCGCGATAGGTCGTGGCGTCGAAGTCCTGCTTGGCAGCGACGCTGGAGGTGCGCAGCGAACTGTCGAACACGAGCCCGCCGCCGCCCAGCTCACCGTTGTAGACCGGCTGGTTGATGGTTCCCGGCATGGCGCGATAGCGGAAGCTGTAACCCTTCACCGAGTGCGATTCCTCGCCGTACCGCAAGCCCAGCGTAAGGCTGGTGCGTTCGGTCAGGTCGTAGGAGCCCTGCGCGAACACCGCGTAGGAGTTGGTAATCCCGCTAGCGACGATGCCGTTCACGCAGTAAGCCCCGGTCGCGCAATACCCGGCGTTCGCTAGGTCCGACGGGTGCAGCGGCGATGGGACGCCCGCAGCCGAGATGAAGTTCTCGCCCGGACCTCCGACACCTTCCTTGAAGTTCATGAAATGCACGCCGCCGATCCAGCTCAGCCGGCTGTCATTGTCGGGCGACTGAATCTGGAATTCCTGGGTGAGCTGTTTGCCGAGGCCCACCGCGCCACTGTAGGCGATCGTCGCGTTGGAGAAGTCCGAATCCGAGAGCGACGTGCCCTTCCCATCCGAGTACCCGGTGATCGAAACGAGCGTGAAGTGCTCCATTTCGTAGGTCAGGTTCAGACCCACGTTGTAGGCTTCCTGCTTCGCCGTGGTGGCGTGGTCGGCGCTTGACTGGCGCTCCCCTGGCACCACGAAACCTGCCGCGCCGGCCACCGAGAGCGTGCCGGGCTCCGGCCGCGCCGACAGGAACGTCGCTTCGTCGTAGAATGTGTAGTTGCCGCTCAGGCGTGCGGTGAAATTCTCCGTCGGCTCCCACAGAAGCACGCCTGCGCCAGTCATGCTTTCGTGAGGGTTTTGCGAGGTGCGGCGCACCGGATTGTAGATGTAACCATCGTCCCAGCGTCCGTTGAAGGACACGTTAGCGCTCAGCGTGTCCGACAGCGGCGCGCCGGCAAACACCCGCACGGACCGTTCATCGAGGTCACCGATCCCGGCCGACGCTTCAAACTCCGGCGCCGCCCCCGGGTTTCGTGTAAGTATGTTGACCGCGCCGGCCGTCGCATTTCGGCCAAACAGCGTACCCTGCGGCCCGCGCAGCACTTCGATCCTCTCGATATTTCCAAGATCGAAGACGTTGGAGCTCTTGTTCCCGATATAAACGCCGTCCAGATAGACCGCGACCGAACTCTCGAAGCCTGCGGGAGACTGGCTTGACCCGACGCCGCGAATGAATGGCGTCATGGCGGTGCCGATTTGATACGTCACGAGACCCGGCACGACCGCAGCGAGATCGAGCGTGCCGGAGATGCCTGCATTCTCAAGCGTGTCGGCAGTCACCGGCGTCACCGCGATCGGCACATCCTGCAGACGTTCGCTGCGTCGCTGTGCGGTGACGACGATGTTGTCGAGCTGGACGGAAGCCTCCGCCTCCGGGGCCGCCGTCGTCCCGGTCTGCGCGTACGCGCCCGGCGCGGAAACCAGCGCCGACAGGAGTGCAGTCGAACCGGCGAGCAGACCACCGGATGTCGCCCAACGGGCTTTGGACGGCTTGGTACGCATGAAGTCCTCCCTGGCCCCGCTTACGTGCGAGATCCCGACGCGTGAGCAACAAACCCCATGGCGCCTCATTCTGTGGGAGGATGATGGTGCACGCGGAAAGACTGCGGCAAACGAGATAATCGTATGCCGTGATGAGCGCTCGTCATGTTTCCATTGTGTGAGCGCCCGCCCACTGCCGCGACGACTCGCGTCAGATGCGTTTGTGCATCTGCGAAGACATTTTGACCGGTAACCGGTAGACGGCCCTGGCGGTGTCGTGAAACAGGGCGGCACGCTCCGCCGGTGCAAGCGAGGCGGTCAACCGTTTGAAAGCGTTCCACAGGGTCACGTAGCTGCAGGATTGCTTGTCGACGGGAAAATTGCTCTCGAACATGGCGCGCTGTGGGCCGAATACCGAGATGCACGTGTCGACGTAGGGCCGCCATGCCTCGGCGAGCCCGTCCGGTCTCGGTGGCGCGGCGGCGCGATCGAAACCGAACCCGCAGATCGACATGCCCAAGCCGCCGATCTTCACCACCACGTTGGGCAACATACCCAGCTGCGAAATGCCGCGTCGCCAGTGCGCAAATATCTCGTCAGGTCGGTGCGCATACCGCCCAATGCCCAACGGTGTGCCGACATGATTGAGCACGATCGTCGTCTCGGGGAATGCGCGCGCAAGATCGGCCACGTCGTCAAGTTGTGTGAAATACACGTACACGTCGAACGACAATCCCAGCGGCGCCAGCTCGGCAAAACCCGCTCTGAACCCAGCGTCGCGCAGTAGGCCATCCGGCGGAGACAACCGCGCCATGGAGCCGAGTTCAGCATCAAACTGCGCTTGTTGACGAATGCCGCAAAAATGTCCGCCACCCGCGACGACATGCGCCTCCAGAACTTCGCGTACTTCGGCGCCGAGTCCCAGATCCGCAGCGCCGACGATGCCGGCGCACAGCTGTGGCGAGCCGTCGGCGTTGTTTGTGGCGACGCCGCTGATATACGCGGTCTCACCCACGGCCCGCAGGTGCTCGGGACCGTCGGTCCGGTACATCGTGCCGCACTCCACGAACACCGTGGCGCGCACGTTATGACCGGCGGACACTTCCGCCAGTAGCTCCGGCGCATCGAATCGCTGCGGCGGCCGGTCCCACAAGTGATGGTGAGCGTCGATGATCGGGAGATCCGGCTCCAGAGCGGCTTCGCAAGTCAGCGCATGCCACGCGGCAAGTTCGTCCATCGTGCGCGGTGATCTGGCGTCAGTCACGTCCGTCTCGTGCAAACTGCTTTGCCGTTGCGCGGCGCTTCGCATAGCATGGCGCCATGCATGACCCCGACGCCGTCGATCCAGACATTCTCGCGGCGCGCGCGCGGCAAGGCCAGTTCGTGACGCCGTTCGACATCACCGCGCTTTCGTCCGATGAGGGTCGTCGTCGCGCCAACGACGCCGCACTGTTCTTCAATGACGGTGCGCCAGCAGTTTTCCGTGTCGAGACGCGGATGATCGACGGCCCCGCCGGCCCGCTGCGCGCGCGGATCTTTCAACCGCACGCGACGCCGCCGCACGGCGCCGTGCTGTATCTGCATGGCGGTGGGTGGGTGGCCTGTGACGTCGACACCCATGACGGCCTGATGCGGCGGCTGGCGCTTGACTCCGAACTGCTCGTTGTCGGTATCGACTACCGGCTTGCTCCCGAGCATCCGTTTCCCGCACCCCTGATGGACGTGATCGCCGCGTGGCGCTGGCTCGGCGATCACGCGCAGGCGTTTGGGGTCGACCCGGCGCGCGTCGGCGTCACCGGCGACAGCGCGGGCGCGACTCTGGGCATGGGCCTGTCGGTCTCCGAGCGCGACGCGGGACGCGCGCCGCCACGCGCCGCAGCGTTTTTCTACGGCTGCTTTGCGCCGCGCTTCGATACCGAAAGCCACGCACGCCACGGCGACGGCCGCTTTGGCCTGACCTCGGCGCGCATGCGCTGGTACTGGCGCCAGTTTCTCGGCGACGACATCAATACACCGCCACGCCTCGCGGCGCCTCGGGACGCAGATCTCGCAGGCCTCGGCGCACATTATCTCTGCATCGCGGACCTGGATCCGATCGCTGACGACTCGCGCGCGCTGGCGCGCCAACTTACCGCGTGCGGCGTTGATGTGGAGATCGATACATGGGCCGGCGCCGTGCATGGCTTCATGCAGATGGGACGCGACGTGCCGCTGGCGCGGGCGGCCATCGCGCAAGCCGGCGCCTTTCTCAAGCGCCGGGTCTGATGCGCCGCTACTTGTCCTCGGCATGCCGGATGCGCACTGGGTCGGCGCCGAACAGCGCGTCGCGCTTCTTGATCGCTTCGCGAACGCCGGACTCCTTCACGTCGCCCTTGAACTTTTTCCGCAACGGCCCACTGGACAGATGCGCGCGCGCATCCAGTTCGGTGGCGAACTTCTGCAACGTCCGCGCGCCGGACAGCTCCATCGCCACGTTCACGACCCGCTTGTTGGCCGCCACGATTTCCGGATCGATCAGCGCGATGCGCGCGGCAAGCCTGCTCACTTCCGCGTCCAGCTCATCGACCGGAACGGAGTCCAGCACCAGCCCGATGCGCGCGGCGTCGCGGCCGGTGATCGGATCGCCCGTGAACAGAAGCCGCTTCGCCCACTGTGGGCCCACGTGATAGAACCAGAAGTTGATCGGCGGTGATCCAAGGCCGCGCACGCCGGGATGCCCGATCTGCGCATCGTCAGCGGCGATGATCATGTCGCACGCCAGCGCCAGTTCCGCGCCGCCGGCGAGCGCACGCCCCCTCACCTTGGCGATCACCGGCTTGTGCAGATCCGGGATGATCAGCATCTGGTGCATCTTGCGCGTCATGGTCCAGACGTCGTCGTCATAGGTGCCCATCCGCGAGCGGTACTTACCAGTGTCGTCCTGCTGGTTCGCTGCGCTCTGACCGTGACCGAGATCGTAGCCCGCGCAGAAATCCGAGCCCGCGCCGGTCAGGACGATGACGTTCACATCGACAAGATCATCGGCCTCCAGCATCGCGTCGTGCACTTCGCGAATGAGTTCCGGCGACAACGCATTGCGCTTGTCGGGACGGTTCATCGTGATGGTGCAGACATGCTCGTTCACCTCGAACGTGATGACGTCCTGCGACTTGAGCCACTTTGCCATTCTATCCTCCCGAGCGGGGCGTGCGGACGATCAGCGCGTCCACGGCAACCAGCCGATCATGCGTGCAAATGACCGGATTGACATCGATCTCGGCGATTTCATCGGCCAAGTCTGCAGCCAGCTCCGACACCGCCACCACGATGTCGGCCAGCGCGTCGATGTCAACGCCGGGATCGCCGCGATAGCCCTGCAACAGCCTGTAGCCCTTTAACCGCGTAAGCATCGCCCTGGCCTGCGTCGCGTTGACGGGGGCCAGTTCGGTGGCACTGTCGCGCAGCACTTCCACCAGCACACCACCCATGCCGACCACCACCATAGGGCCGAACGTCGGATCGAGCTGCGCGCCGACCACCACTTCAATCCCCTTGCCGATCATCGGCTGCACCAGCACGCCATGGACGCGCGGCGGCGGCGTGATGCGCGCTGCGGCGGCCGTCACGGCGGCGTACGCATCACGCACCGCCGCCGCATCGGCGAGCGCCAGACGCACGACACCGGCTTCCGTCTTGTGCGCGATGTCCGGCGACTCGACCTTCATCACCACCGGAAACCCGATCCGCTCCGCAACCGCCACCGCCGCGTCCGCGCTCTGCACCACATGATCGACCGCGACCGGCACGCCGTAGGTTTCGAGGACGGCCTTGCCTTCGCGCTCGCTCAGCTTCTCGCCGGCGTTCGCGAGACAGGCTCTGGCCGTTTGCGCGGCGACACCTTGCGCGCTGCGCCGTGGGCGTGGTGGCGGCGCCGTAACGATCGCCTCGCGCTGTAGCCAGCCCGCGAACGTGCGGTAACAGGCGTCCGTCGAGCGAAACAGCGCCACATGCGGATCGGCTTCGCATTGCTCGGCGCCGGGCCCGTCGCGCCATTCGGAGAGCCATGCCATGCACACCGGCTTTCCAGCCTTCGCCGCGAGGTCTGAGTACAGCGCGATGTTCGGCGGCGTCAGGCGTTCGCTCACGCTGGGCGACATCACCACAAGCGCGGCGTAACGCGGATCGGACAGAAGCGCACTGGCGCATGCGCTGTAGAGCGTCTTGTCGGTCGCCGCCTGCGCTGTGAAATCGCAAGGGTTGCCGGGCGCGCCGAACGCGGGGACGTTCCGCTCCAGTTCCGCCTGCGTCTCCGCGCCCGGCGCCGGCATCGGCACGCCATACGCCTCCGCCTTGTCGAGCGTGATGACGCACGCGCCGCCGGACGCGCCCATCGCGGCAACGCCCGCGGCCTTGGGCCGCCCCGCCTTGGCGAGAAAGCTCGCCGTCTCGTAGACGTCCTCGATGTTGTCGACCTTGATGATGCCGACGCGGCGATACGCGGCGTCATAGGCCGCGTTCGAGCCAGCGAGCGTGCCCGTATGCGACATCGCGGCACCCGCCGCCGCCGCCGCCGTCGCACTCTTGTACATGACGATCGGCTTGCCAGCCTTCAACGCGCGCTCGCCCGCTTCAAGCAGACGTTCGCCGCTCTTCAGTCCTTCCGCGACGCACGCGATGACGCTGCATGCGGGATCATCGACGAGGTAGTTCACGTAGTCGCAGACATCCACGTCGCAGGAGTTGCCGGCGGCAAGAAAATGGCTGAACGCTCCGCCCCGGTTCACGACCTGCACAATCGACTGCCCGAGGCCGCCAGACTGCGAGACAATGCCCACCTTTCCCACGCGCCACGGCGTGGTGGCGTAGGTGGAGACAAATAGCATGCCGGCGCGCTTTACGTTGTTGATCAGGCCGATGCAGTTTGGACCCGCGATCCGCATGCCGGATGTGCGTGCGATCTCCAACAGTCGCGTCTGCATGGCGATCCGCTCGGGAAGGCCTGTCTCGGCGTATCCCGACGCAAACACGATGCAACCGCCGACATGCGCCGCCGCACACTGCTCCAACAGCGGCTCGACGGCCTCAAGGGGTGCGGCGATGATCGCGCAATCAACCGTCGCTGGAATCGCTGCGATGCTCGGGTAACATGGGACGCCGTGCAGCTCCTCTGCGTTCGGGTTGACGCCGTACAGCGTGGCGCCAATGGTGTTGCGCACATTGGCGAGTGCGCGCGCGCCAAGCGATTGCTCGTTGCGCGACAGGCCTACGACTGCGATCGTTGCGGGATCGACCAGACGCCGCAGATCGGCGTGTGCGTAGACCGGCCGGTGTTGGGCGCGCCACACCATTTGTTCAGCTCTTCGCGCTTGTGGGAATATCGCAGAACCGCAGGTCCCTGTCGGCGCGCACGTCTGCGGGCAACTTGAGCACCCGCTCGGCGATGATGTTGCGCAGAACTTCGTCGGTGCCACCGGCGATACGCTTGCCGGGTGCGTAGAGCAGCGCCTCCTGGAACCAGGCATTCATAGGCGCCACGTCAGCGTCCATCACCGCACCCGACATGCCGAGCAGATCCATCCCGAACGACGCGATGTCCTGCAGCTTGCTGGCGCTGACGAGTTTCGTAATCGAAGCTTCCGGGCCCGGTGTCTGCCCGCGCGAAAGCGCCGTCATGGTGCGGAACTTGGTGTACTTCAGTCCCTCCGACTGGATGTACCAGTCCGCCAGCCGTTCCCGCACCGCGACGTCCTGCGCCGCAGGGGCGCCGTCAAGCTGCACGTGGCGCGCGAGTGCGAGGATGTCCTCGAAGTCTGGGCCCTCCGCCTGCCCGACCACGAGTCGCTCGTTCAGCAGCATCGTCATCGCGACTTTCCAGCCGTCACCGACCGCGCCCAGGCGTTGGGCATCCGGGATGCGCACATCGGTGAAGAACACCTCGCAGAAGTTCGACGCGCCTGAGATCTGCCGGATGCGGCGGATCTCGATGCCCGGTGCGCGCATGTCGATGTAGAAAAACGTCAGGCCCGCGTGCTTGGGCACATCGGCGTCGGAACGCGCAACCAGCATGCCGAAATCCGCGAAGTAGGCGTTTGACGTCCAGATCTTCTGGCCGTTGATAACCCAGTTATCGCCATCGCGCCCGGCGCGGGTGCGCAAGCCGCCGAGATCGGAGCCCGCCGCCGGTTCGGAAAACAGCTGGCACCAGATCTCCTCGCCACGCAGCGCGGGTCTGGCGAACCGCGCAACCTGCGCTTTCGTGCCGTGCGTCATGATGGTCGGCAGCGCCAACCCGACGCTCTGGTTGAACAGGCTTTGCGGCACGACGAACCGCTCTTCCTCCTGATGATAGATCAGGTGTTGGATCATCGTGCCGCCGCGCCCACCGTATTCGACTGGCCAGGTAATCGCGGCGAAGCCGGCGTCGGCTTTCTTGGCCTGCCAGGCCTTGCCGCGTGCGACGTCCTCGGCGTCCATCGCGCGCTTTCGGTAGGTGCGGTCAGCCGCCTTGCTGACGGTGTTGGCCTCAAGGAACGTCCGCACTTCTTTGCGAAAGGCGGCTTCCTCCGGAGAGTCGTCGAAATCCATCACGCCACCGCTTGGTTGCGCGCATCGAGCCGGGACATGAGCGCGCGCTTCCAGTGGCGCGCGCCACCGATGGTCAGCGCCAGCGCCTTGGACCGGCCGTAGTACACATGACAATCGGACTCCCATGTGAAGCCCATGCCGCCGTGCGTCTGGATGTTTTCCTGCGCGGCCAGCTGATAGGCGTGGATCGCCGCTGACCGCGCGGTGGCGGCCGCGCACGGCAGTTCGGCGGCGTCGCGTTCAAGCGCCCAGGCGCCGAAGTAGGCGTTGGAGCGCGCAATCTCGATGGCGACATAAATGTCGGCGAGCTTGTGCTTGATCGCCTGGAACGAGCCGATCGGCCGCCCGAAGGCGTAGCGTCCTTTCGCGAACGCGACCGCCATGTCGAGCGCCGCCTGCGCGCCGCCGATCTGTTCGAATGCAAACAGGATCGCGGCGCGATCGAGCAGCGCCTCCACCGCGCTCCAGCCGCTGCCGCCCGGCAACGCTTCCACGGGCGTGTCGGTAAACTGCAGCGCCGCTTGCGGATGCGCGGGATCGACGGTGCGCAGGCCCCTGCAGGTCACGCTCGGGTGAGCCAGCTCAGCGACGAACAACGCCGGCGCCGCATCGGTGAGCGCCACCACAATCGCGAAGTCCGCAGCCGCGCCATCGGCGACGGGAAACTTCTCGCCGGTCAGCCTGCCGTTGACCACGCGCGCGCCCAGCCGCTCCGGCGCCGGATCGCCCTGACCCTCGGCCAGGGCAAAACAGCCTATCGACTTGCCGGCGCAAACATCCGGCAACCAGCGCAGCCTCTGCGCCTTGTCGCCGTACCGCAGCAACGCCTCGGCGGCGAGATACAGCGTCGACGCAAACGGCACAGGCGCGGCGACGGCGCCAACTTCCTCGGCGAGCACGCACGCGGTTTCATAACCCAGGCCGACGCCGCCAAACGCCTCGGGGACGGTGACGCCCAGCCACCCCATTTCCGCGAACGACGCCCACAGGCTCGCGTCGAACGGGGCGCTCGTTTCCACGTGCTTGCGCACCGCGCCGGCGGGCACACGCTCGCGCAGGAACCGCCGCGCGTGCGCGCGGATGGCGGTAGCATCATCCGAAAAGTCGAAATTCATCGCGCCCTGCTTGTTCAGCACTCTTGTTGTCGGCACTCTGGCTTATCAGCGCCCTGACGGGCTGTCGCCGCCATTCCTCCCTCCGCATGTCCGGCCTCGCCGGGCGATGCGGCAACTCATTTTTTCTGAGGAGAGGATGACGAAGCTTCATGCGCCGCAAGCGCCTAAACGCTTGCATTCCTGTCATATCGCGACAGCATGGGCGATGGCTTCGACGGCGCGAAAGCCGACACCGGATCGGGCGTGAATGACTTACCCAGAGATCAAGCTCTTCATCGCCGGCGCATGGACATCGAGCGACAAGCGCACGCCGATCGTCAACCCGTCGAACGGCGCCACGCTTGGCCTGCTGCCGCACGCTACCACGGCAGATCTCGACGTCGCGCTGGACGCCGCGGTCGCGGCGCAGAAGGTCTGGGCGCGCACGTCTCCGGCGGAGCGGGAGAGCATCATCCGGCGCGCCGCAGCGTTGCTGCAGAAGCGCAGCGAGGAGGTCGCCCACGCCGTCGTGCGCGATCAGGGCAAAACGCTGCCGGAAGCGCGCGTGGAAGTGAGCACCGCGTGCGACCGCATTGTATGGGACGCGTCCGAAGGTCGGCGCCTCTACGGCCGCATCGTCCCCGCGCGCGCCGGCCTCCGCCAGATGGTGACCCGGCACCCGCTCGGCGTCGTCGCCGCGTTCACTCCGTGGAATTATCCGCTCGCCTCGCCCACGCGCAAAGTCGCCGGCGCGCTGGCGGCGGGATGCAGCATCATCCTGAAGGGAGCGGAGGAGACGCCGTCCGGCGCCATGGCGTTGGTGCAGGCGTTCGCCGATGCGGGCGTGCCGGCGGGGCTGGTCAACCTGGTGTTTGGAACGCCGGCGGAGATTTCCGAACACCTGATTGCGAAACCTGCCGTGCGGCTGGTGACGTTCACGGGCTCGGTGCCCGTGGGCAAGCATCTAGGCGCGCTCGCCGGCAGATACATGAAGCCGGCGATCCTCGAACTGGGCGGCAATTCGCCGGTGATCGTGTGCGCGGACGCCGATCCCGCGCAGGTCGCGCAGGCGTCCGCCATCGCCAAGGCGCGCAACGCCGGACAGGTGTGCGTCTCGCCGACGCGCTTCTTCGTGCACGATCGCATCTACGACACGTTCGTCAGCGCTTTCGGCGCCCGCGCCGATGAGGTGCGTGTCGGTCCCGGCGATGACCCAGACACCGTCATGGGCCCGCTGGCCAACGCCCGGCGGCTTGACGCCATCGAGACGTACGTCGCCGACGCGGTCGGGCGCGGCGCGCGGGTGATGGCCGGCGGCAAGCGGCTTGACCGCGCCGGCAACTACTACCCGCTGACCGTGCTGACCGACGTCCCAGACGACGCGCGCGCCATGGTCGAGGAACCGTTCGGCCCGCTGGCGCTGGTGACGCGCTACACCGACATCGACGACGCCATCGCGCGCGCCAACGCGGTCGATTTCGCCCTCTCCGCCTACGCGTTCACGGACTCCGCGCGCACTGCTCTCAAACTCGCCGAGGATCTCGAGTGCGGCGCGCTGGCGATCAACCACTTCGTCTCCACCGTGCCCGAAGCGCCGTTCGGCGGCATCAAGGACAGCGGCTACGGGCGTGAAGGCGGCATCGAAGGGCTCGAGGGCTACACCTACACCAAGACCGTGTCGCACCTGACCTGAGCGCGCAGGAATAGGGGGATTGGCAGTGGCGCAATCCCCGCTGTTTCCCGTACCGCCGGCTTCAGCCGGCATCTTTTTTCGGAGATGAAATCCTTGGCGCACACCGGGCCGGCGGTCGACGGCGGCACGGTGCGTCGAGTTTTTTCGCCGCTCAATCCGGCAGACTTCCAGCACGGCGTAAACTCCGCGGATGATGAAAGTGAACAAACGTCCCGATCGCACCTTGATGCTGGCCAGCATCGCCGCCGCCACCCAGACCCTCACGGGCTGGGTGCTGGCGGCTGCGGCGGTGTTTGTCGGTGTGTTCGAGACGTATCTGCCGCGCGGGGTGCGCATCGAGATGCGCGGGTTCGTGCGCGACGCGGCGAGCGATGTCCGCCACCTCGTGGTGATGTGCGCGACCGTGCACTGGAAGGGGCGCGGCGGGCGGCGCGTGTGGACCACGCGGCCGGGTTCGACGCCACCGGGGTTCCGGCGCCGGCCCCTGCGCGGCAGCAACATGCGACGCCTGAAGCGCGCGGTGCAGCTGCGCGGTCGTTCGGTCGCTCAGCGCATCGCGGGCTTGCGGGGCATTCTCGCGAGCATGAAAACATGGACCACGCGCATGCACGCGCGAATGGATGCGCTGATGTCGCGGCCGCGATTGCGCGCCGTGCGTCCGCCGGCCGATGTGCGGGGTGCGCTGTCTGCGCCGGCATGTGCGTGCGCCGATACCTCGTAGCCTGACGGTGACCCGCACCGCCGGCTCCCTCGCCGGCAACGCTGATTCTGGACGACCCATGCCGACGAGGGCGCCGGCGGTCCCAACAACAACCGCGAGTCTGCGGGCGCCGACGCTTGCCTAGCGTGTGGACACCCTATGCCGGCGGCGCCGCTCCGCGCACGTCGCACACCGTCGTCACGTACTGACCGATGAAGCAGTCCTCCATGTCCTTCGACGTCGGCTCGGTTTTCTTGAAAGCCTCAAAGTCGCCCGCCTTCTCCCACAGCGAGATGGAGTAGCCGGCGCTGGGGCTTTCGGTGTCGCGCAGCAGATAGCGCGTCTTCAGGCCGGGGGCGCCCTGGGTCCGCGCCGCGTAGGCGTTCCACAGCCGCTCGTATTCGTCCCACTTGCCCGGTTTGATCTTGCCCCACGTCACGCGCATCAACATTGAAGTCCTCCTTCGCGGCTAGACTTTCTTTTCGCGCTTGCGATTTTTGAACGCCGTCAGCAGCCGGCGCGGTTCGTCGGTCAGATGCGCCCGACCCACCGCGCGAATGCCTTGCTGCACCGCGTCCGCGATCGACATCCGCTCCCAGTCACGGTTGAGTTCCTTCTGCAGACGGATCGCGCGCGGCCCCGCAGTCACGATCGCGCGCACCCATTTTTCCGTCGCCGCATCGAGATCAGACTGATCGACGAGCTTTTCCAGGAAGCCGAAATGATAGGCTTCCTCCGCATCGATCATCTCGCCGGTGTAGACCAGCTCCATCGTCTTGCCCCAGCCGATCAAGCGCGGCATCAGGCAGGCCTCCATCCCGGACGGCAACCCGTAGCGCACCTCCGGCATGCCGAACCTCGCATTGCGCGACGCAACCCGCATGTCGCACGAGGTGGCGATCTCCATCCCGGCGCCGAGGCAATAGCCATTGATCCGCGCTATGACCGGCACCGGCGTGCGACGAATGCTGTCGCAGGCATAGTGCGTCTGCGCGCTGCCTTCTTCGGCGACGCGCGCATTGGGGAATTCCGACATTTCGCTCACATGCGCGCCGCCGATGAAGGCCTTGTCGCCGGCGCCGGTCAGCACGATCACCCGCAGGTCCGGATCGTGCGACAGCGCCTTCATCGCGTCGCCAACCGCCCGGCGGCCCTCGGTGGGCAGCGCGTTGAACTTCGCTTCGTTGTGCACGGTGACGTAGCCGACACGGCCACCTTCGCTGCGTTCTTCGATGCGCGTCGTGACCAGACTGTGACCCGCGGTCATAACCTCAGCGACTGCCGACATGCACTGAACTCCCAGCCTTCGCGAAGCGCCCCGCCGGGCAGACGCATACCATTCCATGCCCGTTCGGGCTCCGCCCACCATCGACGCACCGGCTTGTCGCAGGGGTTTGTCGGGGGGCGATCTTGCGATCAATTCTGGGAGGTGGGGTTCTCGCCACAACCCATTTTTTGTGACTTGGCAATGATTGCCGCTCATGTGCGCTAGCGGCGACGGTCCAACACGACGCCCGATGATTGATTCTGGAGAATCCGGGCACGACTGGCGCATGCACGGGCGGCTGGGATAAGAGAAGCGTCTTGACCGTTCCCGACCTCCCCGTCTCCGATCGCGAGCATAACAAGGCGACCGCTCGCGTTCTGCGGGTGCTCTCGGCCTTTGTCGCCGACACCGAAGGGTTCGGCGTCACGGAGCTGAACCAGCGACTGGGGATGACCAAGAACATGGTGCATCGAGCGCTGACGACGCTGGTCGAGCAGGGTTACCTGATGCGCAAGGCGGCCACCGGACGCTACGAACTCGGGGTCCGCATCCTGGAACTGCAGAACTTCAACCAGGCCGAGCCCGACCTGCGCGAACTCGCCGCGCCGTTCATGCGCCAGATCTTCGAACTCACCGGCGAGAGCGTTTCGCTGGCGGTGCGCGCGCAGGATTTCAGTGTGTTCATCGACGCGGTGGAGACCCGCAAGCTCGGCGCCTGGCGCACGCAGATCGGCGCATTGCGGCCGCTGCACGCCACGGCCTCCGGCCGCATCCTCCTCGCAGCACTCGAAGACGATGCGATCAGCGCCTATGCCGAGCGGCGCGCGCCCATGCGGCTGACGCGCCCCGACGGCGTGCTGAAACCGGCAGACCTGTGGCGCTCGATTCACACGATCCGCCAGCGCGGCTACGAGATTGCCCGCCGCGGCGTCACACCGGCGATGGCGGCTGCGGCGTTTCCGATCGCCGATTCCGAGGGCGGGCTGCACGGCGCCATCGCCGTGGGTGGGCCGGAAGACCGGTTCGAGCCGGAGTCCGAAGCCGTCATGCCCGGCCTGCGCGCGCTGGTGTTCGACCTGAACGCGCGCACGCGTCTCTACGCGTCCGAAAGCACCGGCGCATGAAAGGCAAGCCTGTGGTGACCCGTTCTTCGGCGATCAATTCCTCCGCGTCGCATGTCTTCGAGGTACTGCGGCTGGTCAGCGCGGCGAAGGAGCCCACTGGCGTATCGGACATCGCCCGCAGCCTGTCGCTGCCAGCCTCCACGGTCTATCGTGCGCTGATCACACTGGAAGAATCCGAGTATATCAATCGCTTCCAGAGTTCGCCGCGCTACGAACTCGGACCCGTGCCGCGCCTGCTCAACCGGGCGCTGCTCCGCCGCTTTGCCCTGCAGCGCCACGTCGCGCCAATGTTGCGGCGCTTGGCCGACGAAACAGGCGAGACAGCGTCGGTGTGCGCGCGCCTGGGATGGTACAGCCTGCGCATTTCCGTCGCGTACGGCAGCCAGGATTTCTATCACCGCGACCGGCTTGGCGAGGTATCGCCGCTCCACACCACGTCGCCATCGAAGGCCATTCTTGCGGGGCTAATCTCAGAGGACGTTGCGCGCTACTGGCGTTTCGCCGCGAAGCATTTCGGCACGACACCCAACGCGCACAAACAAACCGAAGCGGCGCTGACCGCTGCGCGGCGGGATGGATACGTGGCGGAGCCGATGCGGTTCTCGCCGGGCCATTCCGCTGTCGCGATGCCGTTGCGCGATCACGCAGGCCAGGTCATCGCGGCGCTCACCTTGCATGGACCTGTCGGCGACTCCGGCACAGGCGTCGCGCCACCCGCCGGAGTCGCGATGCACAAAGCCATCGAGGCCATCATCGCGGCGACCCCGGCCCGATACATGTCGCCGTTCGCCCACATTGACCCGGACGACCTGTTCATCGCCCTGCCGCCGACGCCGCATGACGGCGCCACTGACTGAGCCCGTTCAGCTGTGGAGCACGTTCAGACGATGACGCATCTCTTCGGCGGCGTCATCGAGATCACAGAGATTCTGGTGACCCACCTTGAAGTCGTTGACCGGGTTCTTGTTCTCACCCAGCACAAGCCAGATCGGGCGCGTCGCGAGCGGCGCGGGTTTACGCCCGGGACCGGACGCCACCGCGTCCCCGAAGCTGCGATCATAGACGTCCTCGGCGTTCATATAGTGGAAGGTGAGACCGCCCCGACGCCGGTTTGATGTGTTCGGACGCGCGCCGTGCACACAATAGAGATCGTGCGCGGAGAACTGGCCCGGACGACGGATCGCCGGCACCGACGCATCCACGTCGAACTTCTGCGTGTCGGCTTCAAAACTCAGCAACGCGTCGCGCCCATCATCAAGAATGTGTTCGACCTTTCCGTCGCGACCGGAGCCCGGAATGAAGCGAAGACACCCGTTTTCTTCATCGCACGGATCGATGGCGATCCAGATCATCGCGCTGCGCGCGCGTTCGCGACCCGGCGCGGGCTTGATGGCGGGATTGTAGCAGTCCTGATGCCAGGGCGTGGCCTTGCCGACGCCGGGCGGTTTCGCGAAAATCTCGCCACCCCACATGATCAGATCGGGGCCGACCAAACGGCGCGCCGCTTCGATGATGGTGGGATGGATGGCGATCTGGAACAGGCGCTCGCCGCCGGTCACGCCTTCGTCCTGCCCCGGGCGTTTGGGGATGTGCGGCATGCGCAACAGGTTCTGCCAGTTCTCGGTGTTGCGAAACACGTCCTCGCAGCCGTCCACCATTTCGACGGTGTCTTCCGGAGCGAGGCCCTGTTCAGGCAGCACGAACCCATCGCGCTCATAGGCGGCGACTTCAGCGTCCGTGACCACCTGTTTTTGCGCGGGTCGCGCACGCTCGGCCTGCAACGCCATCTTGTGCACCCTTGATCGTTTCCTCGTCCGCTAAAGTTGGGCCTCGCGGTGAGCATGAGCAATTGAGATTTTCTCCCGCCAGACCGAATTTTCCGTCACGAACGCCGCCACCCTCCATATGCGGTTTGGTAATAACCGCGCCGCGCCGATGCGCTTGCCAAGCGCCCGGAGGAAAGTACGCCTCGCACGAGGGACGCTTCGGCGAAAGGAGAATGCCGCATGATCGTGGAGATAAAGGGCGGGCAGGTGACGCTCACCGAGGCTGATGATCTGAAGGCGTTCAAGGTGGCGGCGCCCACCGCAGCCCGGACAGACGGCACGCTCGCCACCACCCTTTCATCCATCGGACGGCTGGACGGTGACGTCGTCTGGGTGAGCGAGGCCTGGCTGCGTGGCGAAACTGCCGGGCGGCCGGCGGACTGGATCGTCGGGTTCGAGAAAATGCTGGCGTTCGCCAAGTCCAAGGGCTGGTACGACGCGGCGACAGGAGCCGTCCGCGCGCACATCGAATGGGGTGCCTGAGCGGTTCCACTTGCCGGATTCATTGTTTTGTATTATGGGATACATTCCATTTATCAGACTTTGGAGTCGCCTGTGGCCGTCCCTGCGCGCCGTCCCCCGCTGATCGTTGGCATTGGTGGGACCACACGACTTGGATCCTCGTCCGAGTTGGTGCTGCGCGGCGCATTGGCGGAGGCTGCAAAGCTGGGCGCGCGGACGGAAATCGTGGCCGGGCCTGACCTCGTGCTGCCGCTCTATGCCCCGGAAAATCCTGATCGTGACCCACGCGCGCAACGCATGATCCAGCTGCTGCGCGCATGCGATGGCGTCATCATCGCCTCGCCCGGCTATCACGGATCGGTTTCGGGCATGGTCAAGAACGCGCTCGACTACATCGAGGATCTGCGCGGTGACGCGCGCCCCTATCTCGATAGCCGCGCGGTCGGATGCATCGCGTGCGCCTATGGCTGGCAGGCGACAGGATCGGTGCTCGCGGCGCTTCGCTCCATCGTTCACGCCCTGCGCGGCTGGCCAACGCCGCTCGGCATCGCCGCGAACACGCTCACCGACCTGTTCGACAGCGATGGCGCATGCACGGATCAGGCGCTGTCGATTCAACTTCGCATCATGGCCGAACAGGTGATGACATTCACGGCCCAAACGCCGACGGAGGCGCGGGTCTACGCGTGATGGCGGCCACGGCGATCGCGCCCGACGGTCTGGCCACGCCGCAGCGATACTGGGCTGCCTTCGTCATCAGCATTGCGGTGACGGTGTCGGTCATGGATGGCGCGATGATCCACGTGGCCGCGCCCGTGATCGCCCGCGACCTCGGCGTCAATCCAGGCGCGGCAATCTGGGTCGTCAGCGCGTTCCAGTTTGCCGCCGCCATCGCGCTTTTGCCGATCGGTATCCTCGCGGACGCGATCAGTCGCAAGTGGGTTTACCTCACCTGTCTGGCGTTGTTTGTCGCCGGCGCGCTCGCCAGCGCCATGGCGCCTTCGCTTGAAATGCTTGCCATCGCGCGTTTTGCACAAGGCCTGGGCGGCGCAGGAATCATGGGCGTCACTAACGCGATCCTGCGCGACGTCTACCCCCGAGACGCGCTCGCGCGCGGACTTGGATTGAACGGCTTTGTCGTGGCCATGGCGATGGCCAGCGGGCCGATGATCGCCTCGCTTGTGCTCGCTCTCGCCTCCTGGCGCATTATTTTTCTTGTCGCGGTTCCGATCGGCGTCGTGCTTCTTTTCGTCGGCGCCCGGGCCCTTCCACCGTCGCCGCGGTCAAACGGCCGTGTGGATATCGCCGCCATCCCGCTGTGCGCACTGGCCTTCGGCGCCATCGTCACCGCGATCAACATGCTGGCGCACGGTGGGCGGACATTGCTCGTGAGTGGCGCAGCGGCTGCAGGGATCGGCGCGCTCGGTGCGCTTCTGCTGCGCCAGCGCCGCGCCGTCACACCGCTCTTGCCGATCGATCTCCTCCGCGCGCGACCTTACGCGTTCGCCGTCGCCACGCTGTTTGCCGCATCGGTGGCGCAACTGATAGGATACATCTCCACGCCCTTTCTGCTGCAACGCGACGGCGCACGACCGCTGCTCGAATCGGGCCTGATCTTCACGTGCTGGCCAATCGCGGTGGCGGTCGGGGCGCCGCTGGCGGGCCGGCTCGCGTCGCACGTCGCGCCGCGCCTTATCTGCAGTCTGGGACTTGGTGTGTTCGCTATAGGCTTGACCCTGCTCGCCGCGTCAGGACCACATGCCGGCGCGATCGATATCGGCTGCCGCATGGCGATATGTGGCGCCGGATATGGGCTGTTTCAGCCCTCGAATGCAACTTCGTTGATGACCAGCATCCCGTCAGCACGTGCAGGCAGCGCTAGCACCTTCGCGGCGCTGGGCCGGGTGCTCGGCCAGGCCAGCGGCGCTGCGGTGGTGGCATACCTCTTTCGATGGA
Source organism: Hyphomonadaceae bacterium (assembly GCA_031414315.1). Taxonomy (GTDB): domain Bacteria; phylum Pseudomonadota; class Alphaproteobacteria; order Caulobacterales; family Aquidulcibacteraceae; genus VFBF01. Next base: position 21,296 of record JANNVF010000173.1, read on the forward strand.
ATGCGCACGACGGCATTGCATTGGCGCTCGGCGTTGGCGCGGCGGCGGCGCTTGCGGGCGCCATCATCAGTTCGCTGCGCGGCGCGCGCGTCCCTACGCTTCAGTGAGAGATTCCTGCAGGGTAGTCGCCAGCCAGTCCCTGAAGGCCAGCGCTTGCGGATTAATCCGCCGTTCGCTCGGCACGGTGATGTAATAGCCAAGATCACGATGCAGCACGTGGTCGAACGGCTCGAACAGCTGGCCGGTCTCCAGTTCGCGACGGAAGTACGCGCGCTGCGCGATCACCACGCCCAGACCTGCGATCGCGCCTTGATACGCAACGCTCAGTTCATCGAACATCAGGTTGTCGTGCGGGCGAAGGTTGGCCGCGCCCGCGAGTTCCAGCCATTCCGGCCAGTCGTTGCGGCGCAGATCCTGATGCAGAAGCGTCAACGCACGCAGCACATCGACGTCATAGGGACGCTTGGCAGGATCGAGCAGGCGCGGGCTGCAGACTGGGCGAAGCTCCTCCTTGAACAATAGTGTGCTGTCGTAGCCTTTCCAGTGACCGCGCCCGTAGCGAATGCGCACGTCGATCTGATCCTGGCTGAAGTCCATGCTGTCAGTAGCGGAGACCAGCCGCACCTTCACCTCGGGATGGTGCAGTTTGAAGTCCGGCAGGTGCGGAATGAGATAGCCGATCGCGAAACTGGTGTAGCACCACACGGTCAGCACCGGTGCCGACTTGGAGCCAAGGAACTCGCTCGTGGCGTCGTTCAGCATCCCGAACACTTCGGTCAGGCTGTTGGCGAGCTTCTCGCTCTTTTCGTTCAGCGCCAGACCGTTGCCCGTCCGCTCGAACAGCGGGACGCCGAAAAAATCTTCGAGCGTGCGCACCGATCGGCTGATGGCGCCTTGCGTGACGCACAACTCGTCGGCGGCTTGCGTGAAGCTGCGATGGCGCGCCGCCGCCTCGAACGCCCGGAGCGGATTGAGGGGCGGCAGGCCACGTGTCGGCCGGGTGACTTTCACCATTTGTGGAACATACCCGCCGAGCGTTCGAATCTCTACCTCCCTCATACAGAAACGTCAGAAAACTGGGCCGTTTCCCGTCGCGCCACGCGCCTTCGGGAAGTTCGGAACCACTCTTCTCTAGTGCGGACGCAAGACGACCTTCGACGCCTCGCGCGAGCGCATCAGCCGAAAGCCGTCGATCCCGTCCGAGAGCGGCAATTCATGTGTCACCATCGGCGCAAACAGTGCCGGATTCTCCGATAGCGCCCGCACCGCGTCGCTCCAGGCCCAGTCTGGAGCCCGCGAACAGCCGCGCAGCTGCGTGCGGCTGCGCACCAGCAGCAAGACATCGAGCGGCGCTCCGTGGTCAGGCATGCTGGCGATCACGAAGACGCCATACGGCCGCAGCACCGAAAGTCCGAGATTGATCACGGAGGGCGCACCCGATGCGTCGATGGCGACGTCGAAGCCGTCGCTCGCCGCCTGTCGCAGCGCTGCCTCACCATCGTCAGCCGCCAGATCCGTGGTTTCGTCGAACCCCATCCGGCGCAGCGTCTGGAAGCGCGGCGCGTCGTTGTAGCCGACCATATGCACCACGCACGCGCCAGCGAGCCGCGCCATAGCCGCCGCGCCCTGACCGATCGGGCCGGGCCCGAATATCACCACACGGTCGCCCGGCTTCACCTCACCGACCTTCACAGCCTGCGCGCCGGTCGTCAGAGGCTCCACGAGCGCGCCGTGCAGATCGCTCATGCCAGGTGGCATGACGATGCAATAATCGGCCGGCGCGTTGACAAACGGCGCAAAGCCGCCGGCGCGATGCAGGCCGATCGCCACGCGGTTCAGGCAGTCATGACGCGCGCCCGCAGTACAGAACGCGCAATCCCCGCATCCGATCGCGGGTTGCACAACCACGCGATCCCCGGTGCGCAGCGTCGTCACGCCTTTGCCCACCGCCGCCACGCGACCGCAGAATTCATGTCCAAGCGTAACCGGCAGCGCCCCCGCCATGACCGACCTAAAGCCTTCGGCCCAGTCGTCAATGTGAAGGTCAGTGCCGCAGATGCCGGCCGCCGTGACTTCCACCAGCACTTCGCCTGCAGGCAGCGGCGAAGGCTCCGCCACATCCTCCAGCGCAACACCTGGTCCGGGTGCGGTCTTGCGCAATGCGAGCACGGCGCGTCTCCTCGAATGCTATCGTATTTTCAGCGACCTTAGCGCCGGGTTTGAGAGTCACAATGGAATTATCCGCGACGGTTCATTCCACTTGCAGCGCGCGCCGTTCGATCATGAACTCCCCTCATGGCCGCTTGCCAAAAAGTGGGTTGGCCCATTGCATTGCCCGCAGCGTACGTTCGGAGTTCACCATGACGAGTACAGCAATCTCTCCAGTGTCGGGCCGCCTACCGTGAGCGCCGCCGGCATCCGCCTCAAGGAGCGCGTGGCGGTCGTCACCGGCGGCGCCAACGGTATCGGTCTGGGTTGCGCCACGCGCTTTGTGGAAGAAGGCGCCGCAGTGGCGATCATCGATCTCGAACAAGCAGCGCTCGACGAGGCGCGCGCTGCGTTTGGCGACGCCGCACGCAAGCCCCTGTTGTTTGCCGGCGACTGCACCAAACAGACCGATGTCGAGCACTTCATCGCCCACGTCGAAGCGGAGCTTGGACCCATCGATGTGCTCGTGAACAATGTGGGCCAAGGAGCCCGTGAACGAAAAACAGCGTTCCTCGATTCATCGGAAGATGTCTGGCGGTTCGTCATGGAGATCAATCTGTTCACGACGATGCGTTTCTCCCGGCTCGTCGCCCCCGGCATGGTGGCGCGCGGCTGGGGTCGCATCGTCAACATGGCGTCGGAATCTGCAGTGATTGGTCCGCTGGGAAGTCACGACTATGGCGCCGCTAAGATGGGCGTGATCGGATTCACTCGCGCCGTCGCCCGCGAGCTCGCGCCGCACGGCGTCACCGTCAACGCGCTCTGTCCCGGTCCCATCCGGACACGCGCGCTGGAGCGCAGCGCCGGCGACGAAGCGAAGAAGGCGATCGCTGCGATCCCGGTGGGCTTTCTTGGCGAACCCGAGGATGTCGCCGGCATGGCCGCCCTGCTGGCGAGCGATGAGGGCCGCTACATCACGGGCCAGTCCATTCTCGTCAACGGCGGGCGGTGGTGGCTTTGACTTGAGCAAACACATGCGCCCGACAAAGAAGGCGCGGCAAGGGAAGGAAGACGAGTGACGGACAGAACCGCCGAACCCGTGCGCGCCGCAACCGACGCCTTCAAGACATCTGCGTATGGCTACTACGCGCTCGGCCTTCTGTTCCTCGGCTATGTACTGAACTTCGCCGACCGGCAGGTCGTCGCCATCCTGGCGGAAGAGATCAAGCGCGATCTCCAGCTCCAGGATTGGGAGATGGGAATGCTGACGGGCCCCGCCATCGCTCTGTTCTACGCCGTTCTCGGCGTGCCCATGGCGTATCTCGCTGACCGCGTGCATCGGGTGCGACTTCTCGCCATATGTCTTGCCGCCTGGAGCACGCTCACGGCGCTTGGTGGTCTGGCGCGCAACGTGATCCAGCTGGGCCTGACCCGGGTTGGCGTCTCCATTGCCGAAGCCGGCGGAACGCCGATCTCGGCGTCGATCATCGCCGACTATTTCCCGCCCGATCGCCGCGCCACCGCGCTTGGCATCTACTCGGCGGCGTCATCGGTAGGCGTGCTGTTCGGCTTCGCGCTGGGCGGCGTGGTCAATGATCTCGTTGGCTGGCGCTGGGCGATCTTCGCGGCCGGCGCGCCCGGACTTTTGCTCGCCGCCGTCATTCTCTTGACTCTCCGCGAACCCACTCGCGGCGCGGCCGATCCCGCCAGCGTCAAAGCGCAACCAAAACCGCAGTCGCTGCGGTCGACAATGCGTCACCTCTGGTCGATCCGCGAGTATCGCCGGATGGTGCTGGCCTGCGCGGGCGCCAACATGAGTGTCTATGTATTGCTGTCATGGGGACCGGCGGTAGCGCTTCGGTCTTTCGACGTGACGACTGCACAGGTCGGCGTCATCATGGGAGTCGGTTTCGCGTTTCTCGGCGTCATCGCGCTCGTCGGTGCGGGCATGATCGCCGACCATCTGAACCGCAAGGACCGTGCCCTGCCGGTGCAGCTCACGGCGTTCGTTCAGGCCCTGGTAATACCGCTCATGGTGGCGACGCTCTTTGCGCCCTCGTTCCTGCTGTTCATGACGGCGCTCTCGCTGGCCTACGCCTGCATTGTGTCGCACTCGGTCACCGCTTGGTCGGTCACGCAGAACTACACGCCCCCCGAAATGCGGGCGTCAGCGGCGGCGTCAATGGTGCTGGTGTTCAATCTTGTCGGCCTGGGCCTCGGCCCTCCGCTGGTGGGGCTGATCAGCGATCTTCTCAAGACCTACTATGGCGAGGAAAGCCTGCGCTATGCGCTGCTTCTGGTGGCGGTGAGCAGCGGTGTTGCGGCGGTGCTGCTGAACTTCTGGGTCGTGCCCGCGCTGCGCGCGCCGGCGCCCGCCAGCGTCGTGACGCAATGAGGCTGCGTCATCCGTCGCGGAAAAGAATTGATTTGCCCGACATCGGTCGCCCGGTGTGATCTGATCCCTTCATGATGCTACTTGAACACGACGCCAAGGAAATCCTGCGCGCGCGCGGATTGCCGGTTCCGGCAGCGGTCCTGGTGCGGGCGCACGACCGGGCGCACGCGGGTATGCCCGCGCCCGTCGTCGTCAAGGCGCAGGCACCGGTTGGCGGGCGCGGCAAGGCTGGTGGCATCGCAGTGTGCCATACGCAGGCGGAGGCGGACGCGGCGCTCCACCGCATCTTGAACATGCGGATCAAGGGCCATCCAGTGCGGGCCTGCAGACTTGAAGCGCCGGTGTCGTTTGAGAGCGAGGCGTATCTATCGTTCATTGTCGATCCGACGGCGGCGAACATCCGCATTCTTATGTCCGCGAGCGGCGGCGTCGATGTGGAGAGCCATGATGCCCGCGCTGGCCTGCTGTCCGCCTCGGCGGAGGCGAGCGTCGACGCCATCACCGATACAGCATTGGGCCTGAGCGCGGCGTTGCCCGACGACGTGGGTGGCGCCGTGCGAGTTGCGGCTCCGCTTCTCGCTCAAGCGTTTATCGCGCTGGAAGCCACGCTGCTGGAAATCAACCCGCTGTTCGTCGGCGCAGACGGTGCGTGGAGCATCGGCGACGCGAAGCTGATCCTCGACGACGATACACGGGAGCGCAATCCAACGCTTGCAATGCTTCTCGAATCTCAAGGCGATCTGTATCCAGAAGCCGTGTTCAAGCTCGAACACGGCTTCGACTACGTCGAACTCGACGCGGACGGCGACATCGGGCTCGTCACCACCGGCGCGGGTCTCAGCATGCAGTTGGTGGACGAACTTGCCAGTCGCGGCGTTCGGCCGTTCAATTTTTGCGACATCCGCACCGGCGGGTTTCGCGGTGAGCCGGATCGGCTGATCGATGTCTTTCAACGCATCGCCGCTGGTCCTTCTATCCGCGCCGTTTTGATTAACTTCTTCGCCGGCAGCACCGATCTTGCCGAAATTGCACGCCTGCTGCTGATCGCACTCAAGGCGGTGCCAGAGCTCACCGCGCCGATCACCGCGCGCATGATCGGTAACAACGCAGACGCGGCGTGCGCGATCATTGCAGCGGCGGGCAATCCGATACTTGTGGAAGCCGATCTCGAGCGCGCGATCGATCGCGCCGTTGCGCACGCCTGCGGAGCGACGATCTGATGCAGACCTTCATCGATCCCGCCGCGCCCGTCATCGTCCAGGGCGCCACCGGCCGCGTCGGAAAACGGCACACACTGGCGATGCGCGCCTACGGAACTCATATCGTCGGCGGCGTTTCCCCGCGCGAAGACGCCGACATGGAGGGTATCCCGCTTTTCCGCACCTGCTCCGACGCCGTGAAGCAGACCGGCGCGCAGACGAGCGTGTTGTTTGTCCCCCCGCTCGGCGCGCTCGCTGCGATGCAGGAAGCAATCGATGCCGGACTCCGGTTCGTCGTGACGATGGCTGAAGGTATCCCGGTGCACGATGCCATCAAGGCACGACGGATGACACGTGATGCGGGCGTAACCTGGGTCGGTGGATCCACGCCCGGGCTTGCCATTCCCGGCAAGATGAAGCTCGGCTTTCTACCGAGCGTGTCTCTAGCGCCAGGCAAGCTCGGCGTGATGGCGAAGAGCGGTACGCTGTCCTACGAAGTCTGTCACCGGCTGGTGGAGCACGGACATGGCCAGACATTGTGGGTCGGTGTAGGCGGCGATAGCGTGAAGGGCGTGCGCTTCGCAGATCTACTCCCGATCTTCAATGCAGACCCTCAGACCGAAGCCATCGTTGTCATCGGCGAAATCGGTGGCAGCGAGGAAGAGGAGCTCGCGGTCGCGATGCGCGCCGCGCAGGCGTGCAAACCGGTGTATGCGCTGATCGCTGGCAGCGCCGCGCGCGAAGGCGTCACGATGGGCCACGCAGGGGCGCTTGTTCAAGGCGAGACCGGCTCTGTCGACGGAAAGGCTGCGGCGCTGCACGGCGCGGGTGCGCAGGTCTTTCGGCGCATTCAGGACCTGATCGACGCGGTAAGCGCTGAACAGCGCCCGTGATCAAGGCGCCAGGGTCTGGCCGCCATCAACGACGAGGGTCTGACCCGTGATCCACCGCGCCATCGGCGATGCCATGAACAGGACTGCGTCGGCAATCTCGTCGGGATGTCCAAGACGGCCAAACGGAATCTTTGTCACGGTACGCGCGTAGGTCGGATCGTTCTGGTCGCGACGCCGCTCCCAGAAGTGCCCGGGAAACTCCACCGCGCCAGGCGCAACTGCGTTGACGCGGACATTCTGCGACGCAAACGCAAACGCCTGACTTGTGGTGAGTTGCGCGATAGCCGCTTTCAGTGCGCCGTAAGGCATCGTTGTGGGTGTAGGCTTGAACGCCGAGATCGAGGCGATGTGCACAACCGCCCCGTCACCAGATCGCGACAGCCAGGGCAACGCAGCTCGCGTGGCGCGTACGGCTGCCATGAGATCCGTTTCAAACGCGGCGGACCAATCTCCGTCGGTGTCGTCACGCGCAAATGCTGAGGCATTGTTGATGAGAATATCGATGCCACCGAGCGCGGCGGCAGCGGCCTCGATGTAGGCCTCAAGCGCCACCGGTTGCGCGACATCGCAGAGCGCACTGTGCGCACCGCCGCCAAAGGCGGACACTTCGGCCATCGTACCGACCAGTGCCTCAGCGTCTCGCCCACACACCGATACAGCTGCGCCGTTGCGCGCAAAAGCGACCGCAATGGCGCGCCCGATGCCGCGACTGGCGCCTGCTGCAACCACACGTTTCCCGCTGATACTAAGGGTGTCCACGACGGCTCGCGCCTCCTGTCCAAGCTCTACGCGGCGGCTGCTTTCGACATCGGCGCGCCGTCCTTGGTAGCTTCGCGCAGGCGCGGCGCCACTTCATTGGCGAACAGCGTCATGCTGTCGACAGTGTCGTCGTGCTCAAGATACCCGGCCTGGCCGAGCATCAGCACCTGACCGTAGCCGCCGACCTTGTCGTGGAAACTCTTGATCTGGTGGAATATCTGATCCGGCGTGCCGGCGAAGAAGATGCCGCCTTCGGCCATTTCCTGCATCGTCGGATTTTCTGGCAAGCCGAAATTGATGCGCCCCTTCTTGCCGGTCTTCAACGCCATCGCATTGAGCTCGATCGTTTCATAGCCGGGCGGATTGATCCACGCGGCGGGCGTGCGCGGCTGCGCGTCGAGGTAGGTCTTCACCTTGGCGTAGCGTTCGGACACCTGCTTTTCGTTGTGCCCCGTCACGGAGAGCGCAAGATAAGCCAGCCGGTCCGCCGGCGCCGGTTTGCCGTGCGCCTTCTGATACTCGTCGCGATAGGAATCAAACAGCGCGCGCGTTTTCGGCCCGTTGAAGAACGTGGCGCAGACATAGCCGAGCCGCGCGGCGATCCGCGCATTCTTCTCCGAGGAGCACGTCATCCACATCGGTGGCAGTTTCTGCAGCGGGCGCGGCCACAGATTCACATTGCGATATTGGTAGAACTCGCCCTCCCACGAAAACGGCCCGTCGGTGTGAGTCAGCGCCTTGACGACGAAATCATGACCTTCCCAGAACCGGTCCATAAGTCGTGCGGGACTCTGATTCGACATGACCAGTTCGAACGGAGACGCCTTCACCAGCCCGACTTCCAGCCGCCCACCGGATATCACGTCGATCATAGCGATCTCTTCGGCGACGCGATACGGGTCGGTGCGGTTGGCGATCGGAATGCCCAGCGCCAGCAGCCGCGCCTTCTTGGTCTGCCGCGCGAGAATCGCCAGAGTCAGCGTGCATGACACAGACATGCAGTTCGCGGACGCATGGTGCTCGTTGACCATGATGTTGTAGCCGAGATCGTCGGCGATCATCCATTCGTCAAGGTAGCGGTTGTAGTACTCGTGCGCCAGCTCCGGGTGGCAATACTGGTTCGACGGCGTCACCTTGGTAGGTCCGTCGATTTCGTTCCACGCGCTGTGCATCGACTGTTCGCAGAAATGCCAGAACTTCATGAAGGCCTCCGTCGCACGGCGTTCAGCCGTCGGATGATGAGTTGCTCCTCAGCGCGCGCGGCCGACGCCGAGGAAGGCGATCGCGGCGTTGGCGTAAGCATCAGGCTCCTCGAAGTAGCCGTAGTGACCCGCGCCTTGAATGAGTTCGAACCTCGCCCCCGGAATGGTTGCAGCGTACGCGCGACCGTAGTCTGGACTGGCGATCCGGTCCCTGTCGCCCCAGAGCGCCAGCGTCGGGATCTGGATGCGCGTCAGGCGTTGACGCAGCTTCGGATTAAACAATGTCGGAGACCAACCATAAAGAACCAGCGTCTCGCGATTGCGCGCGTAACGCACCGAGACTTCCTCGGGGAGATCCATGAACTTCAATCCGTGCATCGCCTTCAGTCCCGCGTCGCGATCGGCAAAGAGCAGGTCCGGCAACTGCTCGCTCGTGTAAGCGAAGATATCGGTGACCGCGCGCGTTTCGCGGTCACCGAACTTGGCGCCGACCGCATCGATAAGGATGAGCTGCGAAAACCGGCTTGATCCACGCACCGCCAGCTCGGCCGCGATCCAGCCACCGAGGGACGCTCCGACAAGAACAACGTCCTTCAGATCCAGCTTTTCGATCAGGTCGAGATAGGAATACACCACATCCTCGACGGTCGTGACGTGCTCTGGCCGCGTGGAGAGGCCGTAGCCCGGATGAGAGGCCGCGATCACCTTGTATGATTTCGACAGCCGCTCGATCAGCGGATCGTCCGCGTCCGCGCCGTGCGCGCCATGCAGGAAGAGCAGTGGTCGGCCTTCGCCTTTGGTGAGAAATTCGAAGGTCACGCCGCCGACGGTGAGGCGATCTGGCATCGGAGAGACGAACATCGGTGTCCTGCCTGTGAACGAGCTAAGCGACGGAGACTTCGCGCTGCGGCGCCTGACGGACCAGCCCGACGCCGCCGTTTGTCCGATAGCGTATGAGATCGGCGATCGTGATGATCGCCAGACCGTGCTGACGCGCGAACCGCATAAGCTCCGGCAATCGCGCCATCGATCCATCGCCGTCTTCGCTAACGATCTCGCACAGCACTCCGACCGGCGCGCAGCCCGCGAGGCGTGCAAGATCGACGGAAGCCTCGGTGTGACCGGGGCGATTTAGCACACCGCCTTCGCGCGCGCGCAGGGGAAACAGGTGCCCCGGTCGCATGAGGTCATCGGGTCGTGTTGCGGGATCAACGAGCGTCTGGATCGTGCGCGCGCGATCCGCCGCCGATACGCCGGTCGTCGTCCCAGCTCGCGCGTCAACGGAAATCGTGAACGCCGTCTGGTGGCGATCTGAATTGCTCTCCACCATCACCGGCAGGTCGAGAGTGTCAGCGCGTTCACTCTCCAGCGCCACGCACACGATGCCGGTGGTGTAGCGGACCATGAAAGCGAGCGCAGCGGGTGTGGCGAACTCTGCCGACATGATGAGGTCGCCTTCGTTCTCACGGCGCTTGTCATCCATCACGATAACCATGCCGCCCGCCGCGAGGGCGTGAAGCGCGGTTTCAATGGTGTCCTGAGCATACTCGATGACGTTGTCGTCCACCGCTCTTCCCTCGCTTCTTGATCCGCCCAGTTGGACTGCTATTTGCAATTCTTTCCATCATATGGTACATCTCGACTGTGTCAAGGATTGAGCGCGGCAGCCGTTCGCCCGATCGGAAAGCAATTTTTCATTATTTTACAGAGTGGTAGGCTGAATAGCCCGTCGGCGTCGAAACTAGGTCCGGGCCTGCCGTGATAGAACCTGCCGGGCTTGAGCGACCACCGGGGCGTCGATCATTCGGCCTGAGTGAGCGGCCACCGCGCGTCCGGCGGCCTGCGCTGCGTCCCACGCCGCGATGACCGCGCGTGCGGTCTCCAGATCTCCGTCGCTCGGCGCGAAACCGGCGTTCGCAATCTCGACCTGCGCCGGGTGAATGCACATGACGCCATTCATGCCGATCCCCCGCGCTTCGGCGATCGCGGCGCGATACGCGTCGAGATCGCCATATGCCGCGATCGAGATCGGCGCGCCCAGCGCCATCAAGCTCCGCGACGCGGCTGCCAGCGCGAGCAACTTGCATGGCAGATCGAGAACGGCGCGAGGTGGCGCGACGCCGATGTCC